>JAGHHB010000021.1 GCA_017887885.1 Bacilli bacterium
AATATGTAAGAAGAAATAATATGGTTAGTGAGTTAGAAAATGATTAAGTTTTTTCTTTATTTACTTGTTATACCATTAGTTATTTTTGCGGTAGATAGTATTAATATAAATAATATATTTAAAAAAAATAAGTTTTATCAAGCTAAATTATTATATATTATATTGGTTTTCTCTTTATCTTATTTAATGGTTAATTTTTTATATGATTTTATTTATATAACTAACTAATAAGTTAATTGTATTTTTAGAAACTTTTGTTATATAATATTAATTAATTTAGGAGGTTGTTGGGATGTCATTTTATAAAAATATTACAAAATTTTATCGTAATAATCGTAAAAAATGTTATTTTATTTTAAGTATTATTTTAGTTTTGGGAATCTTTTTATTCATATTCTATTATTATCGACATAGTAATAACTTTAAAGACAGTATAATAAGTATTAATAATAATAATTTTAGTGATGGCTCGATTATTAATATTGAGGGTAAAGAGTTTACTTCTGATATTGTTGGTGGGAATAATTACAATTTGCTTATTGAAGGAGATTTTCTTGATGATGGTCTTGTTACTGAAGAAGAGCAGGCAGCAATGGCTCAAAATACTAGAAATTTACAAAATCTTATTGATAATGCCCAAGAAGGACAGGTTATTGTTCTTCCAAGTGGGATATTTTATTTTTCTTCTGGTGGCATTAATACAAGAAAGAGTGAAAATTATGTTATTAAACTGCGAAGTAATGTGACGATTGTTGGTGCTGGAACTGAAGAAGATATTTCAAATAAATATACAATTCTAAAACCATATGCGCCTTCTGGGACGATCGAATACGGTCTAGATATGTTTTATTGGAATGAACTTTCTGATAGTTATGGAGAAAATCCTCTATATCTGGAAGATGTTAATTTTAGTGGTTTTATTATTGATGGTGAAAGTGTTCGTGGTAATACTTATAATACTTCTGGGAAAGGGTTTATGATTAATCTTTGCCGTGATTGTGATTGGTATAATATCATTGTAAGAAACACTGATGCTACTGGTTTTGGGATGGATAATGTTATTAATGGAACTATTGTTGATTGTATGGCTATAAATTGTGGAAAAAATGCTAAAAGTACTTCAGCGGGAGCTTCAGGATTTGGAATTGGCATTGGTTATAGTGAAGAAGAATCTATGTACATTAAAAATTGTCAATCTATTGGCAATACTAAATTTGGTTTTTTCTTTGAACATCAGGGTATATTTAATAATTATTATAATGCTCTAAAGGCAAATGGTTTTGTTGTTGAAGATAGTTATGCTAGGGGAAATCTATATAATTTTGGTGGCGAGCGGGCTCATGATGTAGTATATATTAATTGTACAAGTGGTAATATATTAAATGAGGATTATACGATGTTAGACGTATATTTTTCCGACCAATCGCGAAGGGTGGACGTAATAAACTTAGACACGGATATTATCCTTAATGATGTTAGAGATGGTTCTTACTATTATGATGCTGTCTACTGGGCATTAAAAAATAATATTACAAATGGCGTTTCAAAAACTAAATTTGGTGTAGGACAGTATATAACAAGAGCTCAAGCTGTAACGCTTTTATGGCGGATGGCTGATAGACCGGGAAAGGTTTTAAGTACGAAAGATTTGAATGTTTCCAATCGTAAAGTTACAAATATCTTGACTGGTTTTAATGATGTTTCAGGTAGTTCTTCGTATGCTAATGCTATTAAATGGGCCAAAGATGAAGGGATTATTAATGGTGTTACTTCGACAACTTTTAAGCCTGATGATTACATTACAAGGGCACAAATGATAATGATTCTTTGGCGGTATGCTGGGTTTCCTAAAGTTAATACTACAAATAGTTTTAATGATATTTCGAAGAATGATTCTTTTTACGATGCTGTTAATTGGGCCTATAATAAAAAGATTGTTATAGGCATTTCAAATAATAAATTTTCTCCTCATGAATATTGTACAAGACAGCAGGTGGTTACCTTCTTATATCGTTATCAAAAGTCTATGGGTAGTAATTTTCCTATTAGTTATATATTATTTGGTGGTAAAGTAAGCGGTAATAAAAGTAATTATTTATCTGGTACTGACACTTTTATTTTGAATAATCCGGCAAGAGAAGGTTATACTTTTTGTGGCTGGACAGGTTCTAACGGAAATAGTCTTTTGCTGAACGTAGAGATTGATAAAGATGATGTTGGTAGTAAAAAGTATATCGCTAATTATCGAGCTAATAAATATGAGATTTCATATAATTCAAATGGTGGTATGGGCTTTATGTCGAACACTAAAGCTGTTTATGATAAGTTTGTCGAATTAGAAAAAAATATTTTTGTCAAGGATGGTTATGAATTTAAAGGTTGGTCTTTAAAAAAAGATGGTGATGTTATTTATTTAGATAGCGATATAGTTAAAAACTTGACTAGTGATAATGAAAAAATAGTCACCTTATATGCGGTTTGGGAATAGTTTTAATGTTTTTAACTTATTTTAAGAGTATTTATTCTTTTGTGTTAATAAAATATTAGGAGTGAGGTTTGATGTTTAAAATAGGGAATATTGAAATAAAAAACCAAGTTGGACTTGCTCCAATGGCTGGTATATCTAATGCTTCATATATGAAGATTTGTGAAGAGATGGGGGTAGGGTGGGCGGTAACAGAACTTATCAGTTCTGAAGCTGTCGTTCGAAATAATAAAAAAACATTGGATATGTTAAAGGGGATTAATACTTTAAATATTCCAGTTGGTGTTCAAATATTTGGTTCAAATCCCGCTACTATGGCAAAGGCCTCTAAAATATTAGTGGATTTATATCAAATTGCCTTTATTGATATTAATATGGGGTGTCCTGTTCCTAAAGTAGCAGTTCGTGGACAAGCAGGAGCTGGATTACTTAAAGATCCTGATAGAATCAAAGAAATTGTGGAAGCAGTTGTTTCTTCAGTTAAAGTTCCTGTAACGGTTAAAATAAGAAGTGGCTGGGATAGTAAAAGTATTAATGCTGTCGAAGTTGCCGAAGTTTGCGAAAGAGCAGGGGCCAGTGCTATTACCTTGCATGCAAGGACTAGGAGTCAAGGATATTCAGGGCCAGTCGATTTAGCGATAATAAAAGAAGTCAAAGAAGCTGTTACAATTCCTGTTATTGGCAATGGGGATGTTAATAGTATTGAATCTGCGCTTGAAATGTTATCTTTTACGAGGTGTGATGCAGTGATGATTGGGAGGGGAGCACTTGGAAATCCATGGTTACTTAAGGAAATAGTTACTTATTTAGATAGAGGCGAAAAAATAGTTAGACCTACGGCCGCCGATAAGATTATGATGTGTCTTCGTCATCTTGACTATTTACTTGAAATTAAGCCTGAAAAGGCAGCTGTTTTAGAAATGCGCAGTCATATTTGTTGGTATTTAAAGGGATTATCTAATGCCCAAAAAATTAAAAATATGATTTTTCAAGTTAATACTGCCGAAAATTTAAAAAAAATTCTTAATAACTATTTGAAAGAATTTCAAAATACGGTATAATATGTGATAGGTGATGTAATTGAAATCATTGTTCTTTAAACGAGTTATAGCCTTCGTGATTGATTGTTTTATTATTGATTTATTATTTGTTATTATTACGATTGGATTTCATGCAAATGAAAGAATTATTAACGATGCCGAAGAACTTGTCTTGAAGTATAGTAACCAAGAAATAACTTTAGAAGACTATAATACTGAAGTAAGAAATCTAAACTATGAATTGCAAAAGAGTAATATATCTGTCAATATAGTGTCTTTTGTAATTATAGCTGGATATTACTTTGTCTTTAATTATTTGAATAGTGGCCAGACAATAGGTAAAAAACTTTGTAAGATTAAAGTTGTCGAAAAAGGAGAAAGGCCTCGTCTAAAGGCTATCATCTTGCGTGGACTTATTATTTACGGAATTTTATCTACGTTATATAATATTATTTTTGTCTATCTTTTTGATGCGAAAGAGTTTAGTTATGGATATACCATAGTTACATATCTTGAATCTTTATTTTCAATAATATGTTTATTTATGGTTTTATATCGCAAAGATAGGCGTGGTCTGCATGATATAATGGCAGGTACAGAAGTGATTGAAGAAGGTGGTCAAAATGGTAAAAACTGAACAAGAATTAGTAAGAATTAATAAATTGGATAAGATCAAAGAGTATTGTAATCCGTATCCTGACAGATATGAGGTAACACATAAATTAAAGGATGCTAAACTATTAGATGATGGATTTTTAAATGTAAGAATTGCCGGTAGAATAATTTTTATGAGAAAAATGGGTAAACTTAGTTTTGTAAGAATTCGTGATCTTGAAGGTGATATGCAGTTAGAAATTAAAATTGATATTGTTGGAGAACAAGCTTATGAATTTTTTAAGAAACAGATAGATACGGGTGATTTTATTGGAGCTTTAGGAGAAATATTTACTACTCAAACGGGAGAGAAAACCTTAAGAGTACACGAATTTGTATTTTTGGGGAAAGCTCTTCGACCTTTACCTGAAAAATTTCATGGTTTAACAGATACAGAAATTAAGTATAGACAGCGCTATGTTGATTTAATTATGAACGAAGAAACAAGACGAGTATTCCTTGGCAGAAGTAAATTATATGCTTTTATTCATAGCTTTCTAGGAGAAAATGGTTTTTTGGAAGTAGAAACACCAATTCTTCAGAATGCTGTTTGTGGTGCTTCAGCTAAACCTTTTTATACTCATCACAATGCTCTTGATATGGATTGTAATTTGCGAATTGCTCCAGAGACCTATTTAAAACAATGTGTTGCGGCTGGTTATGATCGGGTTTATGAGATTGCTAAATGTTTTCGAAATGAAGGGATGGACTGTGAACATTTACAAGAGTTTACGCAGGTAGAGTGGTATGTCTCCTATTGGAATTTTGAAGATAATATTAAATTTTATCAGCTTTTTATAAAAAGTCTTCTTAATGAATTAATTGGTACGACAAAAGTAGTTTATCAAGGTAATGTCGTCGATTTTGGTACGGATAGTTGGCAGAGAATAAATTATGTGGAAGAGATGCAAAATATATTGGGATTTGATTTTTTGGAAATACAAGATCCACATATTTTAAAAGATAAAATTGTGGAAAAAAATTTATTTTCTTACGAAGATTTAGCTGAATATAAGTCTCTCAGTCAGATAATTGATTTTTGCTATAAAAAACTTATTAGAGAGCAGATTATAGGACCGACAATTATTTATAATTATCCTGCTGTTCTCATACCTTTAGCAAGAAGAAATGATAATGATAGTCGAATTATTGATGTTTTTCAGGTAATAGTTTGTGGTACAGAGTTATGTAAATCTTATTCTGAACTTGTAGATCCTGCTATCCAAAGAAAAGCTTTTGAAGAACAATTAAAGGCCAAAGCTTTGGGTGATGAGGAAGCAATGGATTTAGATGAAAACTTTTTATTAGCAATGGAACAAGGAATGCCACCAATATCTGGACTTGGTTTTGGAATTGATAGACTTTTGATGATTATTTTTAATCAAGATTCAATTAGAGATGTGGTATTATTCCCACAAATGAAAGATAAAAATAATTAAAAAAGCCTTAATATTTATGGGAAAAATAGTAAATTTTTCTCTTTTTTTATTTACATTTATTACTTTTGTGATATAATTAATGGTAGAGGAGGTTATTATGAAAAAATATGGTTTATTTAAGGTTATATTGATAATTTTAGGTTTACTGGTTGTAACTAGTATTTTTATTCCTGGTAGAGACGGAGATATTGCTTATATACCGATAGGTGATGAAGCGATTAATTTTGTTCAGGCATTTTATTACTTCTTTGATACGGTAGTGTATTTGCTAGTTTTGGGAGCTTTTTACGGTGTTTTAAATTTAGTTCCTGCCTATAAGAAGTTATTAGATAATATTGCCCAAAAGGTTAAATCCCATAGTAAAGGATTTATATTTATTACCGCAATTGTTTTTGCAATTTTAACGTCACTATTTGGAATTGATAATTGTATTTTGGTATTTGTTCCTTTCATAATATCAATTATATTACTTCTTGGTTACGATAAATTGGTGGCTATTAGTTCAACAGTTGTTGCTATGTTGATTGGGTTTATGGGGGGAATATTTACTACATTTAGAGATCCTAATAACTATTATGGATATTCATCTGTAACTATCGATGAATTGGCGGGATTAGATAAGTATACTAATCTTTGGCCTAGATTGATTTTAGTTATTCTAGGAATAGCGTTATTGATTTTCTTTATTAATAGACATATAAAGAATGTTCAAGAAAAGAAAGTAAAATATGAATTAAATGATAGTGATGATTTATTGGTATCGGAAGTTAAGGGTGATTATAAAAATATTAAAACTTGGCCTTTGATGATTATTTTATCATTAATATTAATTGTTTTAGTATTTGGGTATTTCCCTTGGAATAATTTATTTGGTATAGAAGTATTTAATAATTTCCATCAAAATTTATTGGAATTTCGTTTTAATTTCCGCAGTGTTTTTATTGTCATTGGTATTTTGTTATTTTTAATAATTGTTTGGAAATTTATAAAAAAGAAGCATTTTGATTCAAAAGATTGGGTTTTAAATTCTACATTTCTAGTTATCTTTTTATGTGTGATTTTGAGTTATATACCACTTGGTTTTCTTGATAAATTTCATGATTGGTTTACTGCCAAAAATTTGACTTTAAATAGTATAATTTCTAACAATTTATATGCTTTGGGTAATTGGTCTAGTTTGGGATCATTTATGGGAATTATTATAGTTTTATTAGTGTTTACTTTAGTAACTAAACTAATTTATAGAATTAAATTTGATGATGTGATTGATGGTTTTGTTGAAGGTTCTAAAAGAATGTTGCCAGCAGTATTCTTAATGATTCTTTCTTATACAATACTTATATGTACCTATAATAATGGATTAATTTCTACGATTATAACTTGGATTAGTGAATCTAGTTTAGGACTTAATGTGGTAACAACGTCATTTGTTTCGGCTTTGGGTAGTTTACTTCATGTTGATTTATATTATACGGCTGCTGGTGTATTTTCACCTATTTTATCTGCTGCTACTGACGAATCTTTATATAGTGTCTATGCTATGACATTCCAAAGTATCCATGGATTAATTTCTATTATTGGTCCTACTAGTTTCCTACTAATAGTTGTACTTACTTATTTTGATGTACCTTATACTACATGGGTTAAGTATATATGGCGTTTTGTATTAATGTTATTATTACTAGTAATTTTAGTTTTACTTGTTCTTTCATTAATATAATATAATTTTAACACCTATTAATAGGTGTTTTTTTGGGAATAATTATTAATTTTTGGTCAAAAAAAATAAAATTTTTGCGTTTAAATTTTGATAATTAATAGCATTATATTCATAGAATAATATGAAAGGAGAAATAATATGCTTGGTAATTTTAATGAAGAAGCGCAAAAAATATTAATTGATGCTAAAAAAGAAATGAATGATTTAGGGCATCCGTATATTGGAACAGAGCATTTATTGTTAGCAATTTTAAATAGTGATTATAGTATTACTGTTCGTCTTAAAAACTATAATTTAACTTATAGTAATTTTAAAGATGAATTATGTAAAAAAGTTGGAACTACTAATAAAAAATCAGATCTTTTTTTGTATACTCCTTTACTTCGAAAAGTTATTGAATCGGCTATTATGGATAGCAAAGAGAATAATGATGGTGAGGTTACAGTTGAACATTTATTTTTTTCCATGTTAGAAGAGGGAGAAGGAATTGCTATTAGAATTCTTATTGGCATGGGAATAGATATTGAAGGCATGTACGATGATTTCTCATCAAGTCTAATAAAAAAAATGAAAAAAAGTAGAAGAAAGAAATTGTTAATTGAAGATTTAGGAACAGATATTACAAATGAAGCTTCTAATGGAAAATTAGATCCTGTTATTGGCAGAGAAAAAGAAGTTAGAAGAGTTATGGAAATATTATGTCGAAGGACAAAAAACAATCCTATTTTAATAGGAGAAGCTGGTGTAGGAAAAACCGCTATTGTTGAAGAATTATCACGTCTTATTGCTAGTGATGATGTACCTAATAATTTAAGTGGAAAAAAGATTATTTCTTTAGATATGGCTACAATGGTGGCGGGGACTAAATATCGAGGCGAATTTGAGGAAAGAATGAAAAAAATAATTAGGGAAATTGAAGATAATCCTGATATCCCCCTTCAACTTTCTTTGCATTTTTAGGGCGC
>JAGHHB010000022.1 GCA_017887885.1 Bacilli bacterium
AACACGAATATAAACTCCAGCAACTTTCCTTTCATTATCCATAATTATCAATCTCCTTTCTTTCTTGGATTTTTGAAAGGCACCAAAGTAAAAAGGTGTCACATAACAAGGACACCTTTGAAAATATTAGTTATTTATACGACAAAAACAACCAATATTGTGGGAGTATATAAACTCACCAATTCATTAATGCCTTGCTATGTACTCTGATAATTCAGACAATGGGATTTTCTTCTTTAAATTCCCTATATAAAAATGTTTCTGTTCATTGAAGAATAGGTATAACTTATCTCCAATAATTACTTTATGTGGCTCTACATACGCTAGATTGGTATGTTCCACAATCCTTAAGTATCCCTCAATTATTTGATAGGACTTCTTATTAAATTTGCAAGACCAATTAATTTTGGCTTTGAGTTCATCACTCATATTGATTTTCTTTTTTACAATATTAATCATACCACATCACACCCTTTCTTTGCAATAGCAACAAAAAAATCAACTTGCGTTGATTTAATCATTAACATCGCTTGGTGCGACGATTTTATCTTATGGAGCGAATCACATACAAGTTACGAACTATGTTCTCTTTCTAAAAGTTATTATAAATCTAATTATATTTTTTATCAATATTAATTGTAAAAATCGTCTAAATATTCCTTAATTTTTGTCTTCTTGATATCTTCTTTATACCAATCTATTATAGAGTTTATATAATCAATGTGAAAAATATAGTTTATATCACTTTTAATTAAAATTTTATTTTTTAAACTTTCTAAAAATTCAATTTTATTTTCGATCAATGGTATTCTACTATTACTCCATGATTCAGAACGTGAGAAAAAATTAATAGTTTTAAATATTTCTATATCATTATTTAATTCTAACAAATACAATATTAATTCTTCTTTTGTTTTTTTATCTCTTTCGCATATTATATAAAAAACAGTTTTAATTTTTTCTTTATCCTTATTATTAAATTTAATATATTCTTTTAACCATTTATTTTGTATTTTTTTGATATTATCGTCAGAGTAATTGAATAAATTATGTAAATCAAAATAACCAAAATTTGAATCTAAGATTTCGTTATATATTTTTGTGATTAAAGCATTTGAATTATTGTCACTCCATACATTTTTAATAATTTCATGTATATTACCATTATGATTAAATCCTTTATTTTTGAGAATTTGTCTAAAAAATATATAATTGTTTTTAACTAGTAAAAATCCCATATATCCATTATGATCAACAAAACTATTTACAATTTTCAAGTATAATTGTTCTAATATATCCTTATTATTAAATGCATTATATATTTTTTTTATTTCTTCAAAGTTATCTATTAGATTGTTGGTATAACTTACTATTAGGCTAAATTCATCTAAATTAAGTATTTCTTTTGTATAATTTTCAACTATAGAAGAATCATATATCGAATAATTTACAATTGTTGATAAATTTAGTGTATATTTATCTTCCATATCCTGCTGTTCTTTTAAAAAACATTTAACGTTATTCAGGTATTTTTCATCTACTAATGAATTAAAAAAGAAGCTTAAAAAGAAATATTTTGAATTACTATTACTTTTAACTAATAAATTAATGATTTCATCTTTATTATCTATTGAGAGTAAATAATTTGGGTATGAATTGAATGGACAATCATAATTTAAATAGTATGCAAAAACTTCTCTAAATATATCAACTTTATTTTTAATAATATATTTAAATAACAGTGTAATTGAATTTTTAATTTTCCAATCATCTACTTTAACTTTATCATTCTCTACTTTTTTTAAAATTTTAAAAAAATATTTATAATCCATTGATGATGCTTTTACTAAAAGTTCGTTTAACTCGTGATTTTCTTTATCATAATCATACTTTTCAAAAATTCTTAATGTGCTATATTCTTTATTTTTTTTATAATTGTTTATTGATTCTGTAACAGAAATATCTCTTTGTTTACACATCTTTTCAATAAAATCTAACACCTTACATTGAGAAATATTAGGTTTTTTCCATTTGCAGAATAGTTCCTTTTCTAATATTTGAAAATCATTTTTTATGATATCAACTTGTTCATCTTTATGAGGCCATATAGAATAATCCATTAATAAGCTTATATAATTATGGTCATCTATGTATATTTTTATAAATACATCAAATAAGAATTTTCTAAACTGAAATAAATTTTTACAAGGTTGTAAAGTGATTGTTATAAGATTTAATGTCCTAAAATTTTTACCTTGTTCACTTATATGAAATTCTGTTTCTAAACAATATTTTAATGATTTTATTAATATTAGTTTTAATATACTATTATATTTATTCTTTTCGTTATATATATCAAACAATATTGAAATAATACTTGTTTCAAGTTTGAAATTTTGATTTTTATCTTTCATCAACCAAGAATCTTTTATACTTTTGCATATTTCATTATATAAATCGGGTCTTTTCATTAAATATGAAATTAGTAACTTAAATGCTATTTCGGAATAATCAGAATTCTTGATGTCTGCTAATATCTCAAGTATTTCGTCATTAATATAAACATTATCATTATAGTGTATTTCTTGTGGAATACTTGCTTGTTTCTCTGATTTTATTTTACTATCTATAATAGTTAATGTTTTTGGAATATTTATGTTGTGAAATAGCTTAAAAAACAAATCATCATTTTTATAATCATCTTTTTCCCAAACAGTATTTATTTCACTTGTTACATACTCTAATTCATCAAAGCTGTAAAACAAATCATTTATCATATTAATAGCATTTATAAATTTTCTTATAAAGTTTGGATATATTTGTATTAACAAATCAGAAATTTTTATTTCTTTCATTTCTATTAAATATTTATATATTATATAATTTGCAAAATTTTGATCACTAATTTTTATTGCTTCATTATTATAAAATTCTATTAATTCTAAATATCTTAAATTTTTAAATTCTTCAATGTCATATATTTCAATGTTTTTTAATGTATCTTTTATTTCTTGATTTTCAATACTGAAAGGAGAAAAAAGAGAAATATAAAATAATATTTTTATTTGAAAAGTTGAAAGTTTATTTTCTTCTATAATTCTATCATAGTAACTTTTAAATACATCTAATATATTGTTTAAATATTTTATTTTCCCGTCTAATATTGATTGTGAAGCCATTACAGCAATTCTAGGATTACCATTTGAAATTTTTAATATTTGTTGTTGTACTTTTTTGTTTTTAATATTAAAAGATTTTTCAAGTATTTTTATAATATCGCTATCTTCCATTTTATTCAATGTATAAACTTTTGGAATTATATTATTATTATTTAATTTACTTAAAATTTCATTCAAAAGGTAGTCTCTTATTGTAGCTACAACTTTTATGTTTTTATTTTTATTAGTAATTATGCAATCAATAAAACTTTTAAGTTGATGTAAATTATTAATATCATCTATAAATATTAAATAATTTTTATTATTCTCTAATGCTGTTTTGATATCATCATATATATCTTTCCCGTTTGGTCTAATACATAAGCAGCATAAGTCTTCTTTATTTTCCAAATACTTACATATTTCAATTGCAATTTTAGTTTTACCTATTCCAGCTTTACCTGTAAGTAATAATAGTGTTTCGGTATCATTAATGTTATTAATAATCTCTTTTTTTTCTTTTCTTTCAATATATTCTAAAGATAATGGAGAATTAACAGAAAATTTGTCATATCTTTTTATAAAATCTTCTATATCACTTATTTGATTAGTATCAATAGGTATTTGTAAATGATCATTTGCTATACTTTGATAATTTTCACAAATATCGTGAGCCATTGAATCTATATCAATCAGTTCTATATTTATATCATTATATAACGTTTTTAATCTATTATAATCTCCAGGCTTTATGTTCGTATTTGTATGAAAGCAAATAATTTCTTTAATCTTATCTGATGATATTCCTGTTTTATTTTTAGAATAAGCTTCTTTAATATCCTTTTCTAATTTAGATATAGATTGTTTTTCTACAGTTCCATACATAAGTAAAGAATATGTGCCATCTTCATTAATATTATATGAATCTGGGATTCCCTTAGTTGTTTTATTTGTTCCTTCTTTGCTACCTATATCGTGTATATTTTTATAATTTTTTTTCTTTATAATGTAATCGGCACAAAATCTTTGATATTCTCCAGGACCTAGTCCTAAAATACTTTGCTGTATTTTTAAAAATTTAGACATATTTAACCTCCTTTCTTTTCTTTTTAATGTATCTTTTTAAAAAATATTACTTAATAACATCCAATTATCATTTTCCATATCTTCTGTATATTCTGTATTACATAAATATAATGAATCATTCTTATCGTAATCTCTAACAAATCCCCAATTTACATTATACTTTTTAGCATATTCTTTTAATGCTTC
>JAGHHB010000023.1 GCA_017887885.1 Bacilli bacterium
CATCAATATAATTGTATTTTTTCAAAGTCTCTTCAATCAAATCCTGAATATTTTCTATCTTAATTTTCCCTATTGGCAAATATTCCTTAATAATTTTTTTTTCAACTGCTTGATAAACTTTTTGAATATCTTTTTCAGTGTATTTTTTCTCTTCATCAATACTTACACTATCAAAACCTTTTTTTATAGCCATAGCTATCTTGGCACCGTCATATTCAACTTTTTTACCATTTCTTTTAACCACTTCAATTTGACATAATTTTTCTTCTGTCTCTATCATTTTACTTCCTCCTACTTTTATCTTTCACTACCATTATATATTACTAGAACAGGCTTGTCAATAATTTTTGTTCGCTTTTTAAAATTTTACATTTTTGCCATTTTGAAGAGAACTTTATTTTGCATTTTTTGTTTTTTTATTCTTTTTAATTTTGTTTTTATACTCTCAAATGTCTTTATTTTCAAGCCTTTAGTAGTATTTAGTAAAAAAATATTTCTTCATTTTTTTACTTTTTTGCTTTTTTATTTTTTTCTAATAGTACATTTTTTTACTTTTTTATTTATTATTCTTAGTTAACTGTTCGTGTATTTTTCTTCTAGTTAGTAGATACTACAAGGCAAAATAAAAAATTATTATGAAAACATATTATCCATAATAATTTTTTAACTATAGAAACTTATCTATAGCTATTATAAATATATTAAAAAATAGAATTACTATATTATATATAAGATAGCTTAAACTCTTTTGCCTTTTCTTCCTCTCTTTTTATAAAATATAACAATAGCAACTATACAAATTATTGCCAAAGCAAATACTACTATATGTGAATACGTATCTAAAATATTTAAAATAGACACCCAATTTTCTCCCACTATTGATCCTATAACAATTAAGACTAGATTCCAAATTAGCGAACCAATTATTGTATAAATTAAAAATTTGGCCATAGGCATATTACTCATTCCAGCAGGAATAGAAATCAAACTTCTAACTAAAGGAATAAAACGGCAAAAAAAGACAGTTTTGTTTCCTTTAGTATCAAACCAATGATCAGCTTTATCAATATCGCTACTTTTTAAGCGCAATATCTTTCCTATCTTCCCAGAAATAATTTTTTTTAATCTATCTTTATTGAATATCTTACCAATATAGTATAAAGCAATGGCTCCAACTAGTGAACCTAAAGTAGCGGCAAGTACCATTCCTAAAATATTTAATTTAGTATATGTAGTCATAAAACCACCAAATAGTAATATTACTTCTGATGGTATAGGAGGAAAGATATTTTCAATAGCGATCATTAAAAATACTCCTAAATAACCAAATTGATCCATTACTGATAAAATAAATTCTTGCATATCATAACTCCTTCTTCTCTTAAGTAATTCATTAAATTCTTATTCGTATTAAGTATAACATATTTTTATATTTTTTACTAGTTCTTTTAACGGATTAAACAATTTTACAGATTAGAAACTCATTTTAAGTTTTATAATATCCTAAAATTTCTAAATTATTAAGATGTCTATTAGCGATCTTCTTTTCGCCACACAAAACCAATAGCTGTTTTATTTTCTATATGAATTCGCCTTTGATAATATCTTTCTGCTTCCGCAATGCTTCGCCACTTTTTAATAAATTTATTATCTAACGAATATTGCAGGATTGGTGTACTATTTTTTTCGGCAGCCTTCTGAATAGCTTGCACTCGATATTTATCTAAACATCTGCGAGCATCTTGTCTATTATATCGATACTGTCGCCTTTTCTTTTTAAATAAACCGTTTTCAAAAGCATGGCGTATGTTTTCCGACTGTGTACAATATTCTAAATTACAGAGACGGTTATCATCTTTTTTTCCATTCTTATGATTAATCTGCATTTTATTATCAACATTTTTGACAAAAGTTGATAGTACTAACCTATGGACACGATAAGCATGAGAAGTATTATTTTTATAAAGAACATAGCTAACATAGTTCTTTTCATCATATCTAGGTTTTAATATCCTCTCATTGATATGAAAAAAAGCATAACCATTCCATTTTTTTCTTGCTAACGATTTAACTCTTCCCCAATTGCTAATTTGATATATCCCCTCATATCCTTTTATATCTCGCCATATTTCGTATTTCATTATACAATCACCTACAACTACCGATTTAAATATTTCTTTTTCTTTAGTAAGATAATTTTTGGAACTTGCTATATCCTATATGAATTATATATCTTAAAACAATAAATGACAACAATTTATAAAGATATTTTTAAGTTTAAATTTATTTTTTTAATTTTTTAGCCTAAAAATTATATTTATATGGTACAATAACAATATAAGCATACAGCTTTATTATAATGGAAAGGAAGTGATTGTGTTCAAACTAATATAAATAATGTTCATTATGATAATAAGAAAACATAGAATCAAAACTACAAATAACTAATAATACTCAAAAATTGAAGACCAAAATTATCTTTATATAAAAAATAAATATGACTAAGGAGAGATGAAAGATGGAAAAAGCAAAAGTTTACTTTACTAGTGAAATTACACCTCAAAGTATTGTTAAAATGTATGAAGTACTAAAAATAGAACTTCCCGGTAAAGTTGCAGTAAAATTACATTCGGGAGAACGAGGAAATCGAAATTATTTGAAGCCTGATTTTGTCAGGCCTATAGTTGAAAGAGTAAAGGGAACGGTAGTAGAATGTAATACTGCCTATGAAGGAGCAAGAAATTCAACTGAAAAACACCGCAGACTAATTAAAGAACACGAATGGGATAAATACTTTCCATTTGATTTATTAGATAGTGAAGGCAACGATTTAGAACTAAACATCCGCAATGGTAAGGTTTTAGAAAAAAATTATGTTGGAAAAAATTTAGCAAATTATGATTCCTTACTTGTATTATCACATTTTAAAGGTCATGCTATGGGCGGATATGGAGGTGCTTTAAAACAACTTTCTATTGGCTGTGCTTCAGCTGAAGGGAAAACATTAATTCATACAGCAGGAGTAACTAAAAATCAATTAGAATTATTTGATAACATTCCAGAACAAGATCGTTTTTTAGAAGCAATGGCTGATGCTGCCTCAAGTGTAGTTGAATATTTTGACGGTCGAATTGCTTATATTAATGTTATGAAAAATATATCTGTAGATTGTGACTGCGACAGTAATGCTTCCTTGCCATGTATGAAAGATATTGGTATACTGGCAAGTACAGATCCAATTGCAATAGATCAAGCAAGTTTAGATTTAATATATAAAAGTACAGATCCAAATAAACATAAATTAGTTGAAAGAATTGAATCACGTCACGGTATTCATACCATTGAAGCTGCTGAAAAATTAGGCTTTGGCTCACGAGAATACGAATTAATTGATATTGATAAAAGATAAAATAGTTTGTAAGTAGGATATAAAAAATATCCTATTTTTTATAGCATAAAAAAGGACCTATTTTTAGTTTAGGTACCTATTAAGTTCTGATATTATTTTCATTTTCAATATCTTAAACCTATATTAAAAAAGATAATTAATAATCAGCTAGAAAAGAAGATAAAGTGATTTTTATTTTAGTTTTCACTTTCTATAAATATTCCACATTCCATTTAATCTATAACAAAAATATGCATCTCCTCGTTTTTGCGAATATGAAATTAAACTGTGATAGTCAAAATCATTACAAAGTATGCCTGGAACTATAATGATCTTTGAATTGCAACCTACTCCTAAATCATCTAGCAATTTAAGAACATCATCAAGATTAACGAGAGAATCAACATGCATTAAAGCCATCATATTGCTGTTTTGAACTATAATTCTATCAAATAAAGAGAGTCTGTAAATAATTATAGCACAAGTTCAAGCATTTATTGATGATATAGTTTATGATAATAATTATTTAAGACCAAGTTATGCTTTAAACTATAAAACCCCAATTGAATACAGAATTCAATTAGGGTTTAAATAAAAGTTTTAATGTGTCTACTTTTTATTGACAACTTCAACAGTACTTCTAGTTAACAATTTATTCCTCTCGAATGAAAAGTTCGAGTTTCCTATCAATCTGGTGCGGGTGTCGTAGATATCTACAACTCTTGCAAAAGTACGAAATGATATATAAATATCACTCACTAATAAAAATATAACACATTTTTTAATAAATTTGAATAGTTTTAGACAAAAAAGTAAAAA
>JAGHHB010000024.1 GCA_017887885.1 Bacilli bacterium
AATATAGAAAGATACGATACTTTGAATTACTGACAAAAAGAAAAAAATGATATCTAAATTTACTTGGTTCAGTAATTTTTCTTTGTTATTATTCATATTAAAGTATATAAAAAAAGAATGTATTTTAGCATTCTTTTAATTTGTCTTGGTATTTATTTTGACGTATTCTTCTCTCATTATAGAAATTACTCTGACGATAAAATCGAGATCTTTTTCATGGAGATATTTACAATTTGTCATGATATATTTAATCTTATCTTCACCTTTATTTTGTCCTTCATCTACTTCTAAAAGAGAGTTTAAATCGACATTAAATATTACTGCAATCTTTTTTAGTATTGATGAAGTTGGTTCAGATTTTCCGGTTTCTATTCTTGATAAAAAGTTACGATTAATGTTTAGCATATTAGATAGTTCTTCTTGTGATATTTTTTTGTCTTTCCTTAATAGTTTTATTTTATCTCCTAACTTCATACTTCCCTCCAAAAACTAGTTTTATTATAATAAATAAATATTTATTTGTAATATTCTGGTAATATTATTACCGCTTATTGTATAATTATTATCTATTTAACGGAATATTTGTTTTAAATAGAAAGATAAATTATGGGCTATTAGAAAAGAGCTTGGGAAAAATATTTAAAATTAGGTAGAATAGTGATATAATATTTTTCTAGGAGGATGTTATGATTACAAAAGATATCTTAAAAAAATTAGCTAGTAATCTTATGTTTGAAATGGAAGAAGAAGAATACGATACTTTGGAAAAGGAATTTGCGATCTTTTTAAAGCAGATGGATTTGATTGCTCATATTAAAGATGTTGATGGGGTTGAACCTATGACTTTTCCTTTTGAACTAGATATAAATGATCATTTTTTGCGCAGTGATGTAGCTAATAATGAAATTAATTTTGATGATATGAAAGTTAATGTCAAAGATTATGAGGAGAATAAAATTAAAGTTCCTAAGGTGGTGGAGTAGATGACTAATAAGTTAATTGATGAAATAAGAAGTAGTTTAGATAATGGTGAAATAGATAGTCATATGCTTTTTGAAGAGGCTGTTACAAAGGCTAAAGAGTATCAGAAAGAATATAACTGTTTTGTTACTATTTTAGATGAAAAGCAAGAAGAAAATGGCAACAGTATTTTAAGGGGAATACCATATGCTCTTAAAGATAATATTTCGACTAAAGGGATACTTACGACAGCATCGTCAAATATTCTTAAAGATTATATTCCTTTATACGATGCAACAGTGTATAAAAAACTTAAAGAAGCGGGAGCTGTTTTAATGGGAAAGACTACTCTTGATGAGTTGGCAATGGGAGGAACTGGGACTACCTGTCACACAGGCATTGTTCGAAATCCTTGGGATAAAAGGCGTATGATTGGTGGCAGTTCGGCTGGAAGTGCAGCTTGTGTAGCACTTGGAATCGTTCCCTTTAGTATCGGAAGTGATACGGGTGATTCTATTAGGAAACCCGCTGCATATGGAGGTGTTGTAGGATATAAACCTACTTATGGAAGAGTGTCCCGCTACGGGTTATTTGCTTTTGCTTCAAGTCTCGATCATGTTGGTGTATTTGCAAGAAGTGTGAAAGATGTTTGTTATGTTATGGATGTTATAAAAGGTCATGATGATAAAGACATGACAAGTCTTGTCGATCATGATGGTGTCTATATAGATAATATCAATCGTTCAGTTTGTGGAAAAAAACTTTTTTATATTAAAGAAGCTATCGATATAGATAGTAATAGTGGCGAATTAAAGAAAATTATCGATAACTTTAATACTACTATTGAAAAGTGTCGTGAGCTTGGAATGATTGTCGAAGAAGTGAGTTTTAGAAAAGATCTTCTTGAAGCAATATATCCTGCTTATATGTGTATATCTTGTGCAGAAGCTACATCTAATAATTCTAATTTAACAGGAATTGCTTTTGGAAATCGAGTTGATGGTCATAGTATTAACGATATTATGATAAAGACAAGAACAAAGGGATTTTCGGAACTTATTAAGAGAAGATTTGTTTTAGGAAGTTATGTCTTACAAAAGGAGAATCAAGAAAAACTTTTTTTAAATGCTGGCAGAATTAGAAGATTAATTGTCGATAAGATGAATGAATTATTTAAAAATTATGATGGCCTTATCATGCCTTCTATAGGAGAGATTGCACCTTTCTTTGATAAAGATAGTGATAGATTATCGGATGAATATTTGATTTTAGGTAATCATTTAGTTATTGGTAATTTTGGTGGCTTTCCTAGTATTTCTATTCCTAGTGGTTTTGTCGATAAGATGCCGGTTAGTGTTAACATTACGGGTAGGGCAAGAGAAGATGCTTTGGTATTAAATATAGCTAATAAATTAGAAGAAGTTTTAGGTTATAGAGGTTTGGTGAAAGAAAATGAGTAGTTATATTCCTACGATTGGTTTAGAGGTCCACTGTGAACTTAAAAGCAATAGTAAGAACTTTAGTTCTAGTAAGAATGGTGAAGGAGTGGTTAACAGTAATTTATCAGTTGTAGATATTGGTTATCCGGGTATTCTTCCTGTCGTTAATAAAGAAGCAGTTAGAAAATCTTTAATGGTCGCTTTGGCTCTAAATTGCGAAATAGTGGAAAAATTATCTTTTGATCGAAAAAATTATTATTATCCTGATCTTCCTAAAGGCTATCAAATCACGCAATTTGCTAATCCAATTGGGATAAATGGATATGTAATTATAAATGTCGACGGTAGCGAAAGAAAAATTACTATCCACGATACCCATTTAGAAGAAGATACTGCCAATATGGATCATTTGGAAACCTATTCATTAATTGATTATAATAGAGCGGGTATTCCTCTTTTGGAAACAGTATCAGATCCTTGTATGCATTCTTCTAAAGAAGCTATAGCTTATTTGGAAACTCTTAGAAATATTTTTCTTTATTTAGATGCTAGTGATGCAAAGGCGGATATGGGACAAATTAGGGTAGATATAAATGTTTCTTTGCAAAGAGAAGATGAGAATAAACTTGGAACGAGAGTGGAAATAAAAAATATTAATTCTTTTGCAACTGTTAAAGAGGTAATAGAAGTTGAAATAAAAAGGCAACAAGAAATTTTGGAATCTGGTGGTAAAATAGAACAGGAAACAAGACGCTATGACGAAGTAAATAAGAAAACAGTATTTATGAGAGGAAAAGTGGATGCTATCGATTATAAATATTATAGGGAGCCTAATATTCCAGAAATAAAAATAACAGAGGAATTTATCAAAAAAATAAAAAAGGATATGCCAACTTTAGAATATGAAAGAAAAAGGAAATATATTAATGATTATGGTATAAGTTTTATTGATGCGGCTACTTTAACAAAAGATAAAAAATTATCTGATTATTTTGAGGATATTATAAGTTATGGATGTCAACCCAAAGATACGTCTAATATTATTGTTGGTTTTCTATTGGGATATTTAAATAAAAATGACAAGGGCATAAGTTCTATTAATATTGCAAGTAAAGATTTTAGTGATGTAATTAAGATGATGACTGACGGTAAAATTTCTAATAAACAGCTTAAGGATATATTTACTAAATCTTTGGATGAAGACAAAAATATTCTTGAAATAGCTAAAATGACGGGAAATCAAATTAGTGATAGAAAGCAAATTAGAGAAATTATAAAGGAAGTATTTAACGATAATTCTAAAATAATTGAAGATTATAAAAATGGAAAAAATGTTAAAGGATTTATTATGGGACTTATTATGAAGAAAACAGCTGGTAAAGTAAACCCTAGTCTTACCAATGAAATATTAGCGGAAGAGTTAGAAAAGTTATAAGTTTATCAACAATGATTGTTGATATTCTTTTTTTATAGGTATTTTTTTGCAAAAAAAGAGGAAAATAATAAAAAAATACTTGATTATTGAAAAAAAGTATTATATAATTAAGTAGTCATGTGAAAATAGTGGCCAATTAGCTCAGTCGGTAGAGCACTCGGCTGTTAACCGATAGGTCGTAGGTTCGAGCCCTACATTGGCCGCCATAAAGGATATAACTTCCATATTAGATTTTGGAAGTTTTTTTGTTGGTAAAAAAAATTCAATATGGATATTTCTTCTGCAGTTTATGATCTGTTTTTTTGTGGTTAATTTGTGGTTAATTTTATTGACTTTTGTTAGTTTTAGTTTATATATATAATATATAAGTTTATATAGCTTATAAGCTAATGGAGGTGTTATTTTGACGGACTATGATAGGCAATATATTGCGCTTTTAAAGGAAATACTTAATAAAGGAATAAAAATTGATGATCGAACGGGTATTGGTACTTTAAAAATACCATCATGGGATTTCTTTTTTGATATAGGACATGATTTTCCAATACTTCAGACAAAAAAGATTGCTGCTGGAAGCGCTATTCGTGAGATGCTTTGGATATGGCAAATGCAATCTAATGACGTTCGCGATTTACATTCGAGAAATATTCATATTTGGGATGAATGGATGATTGATCCAGACGGAATATATCGCGTTTATGAGCCTGAAGGCAAATGCCCCTATGACCCAGATAGAGAAGTTCCTGTTTTGGATGTGTACAGTATCCCTCTGGATAATGTCAATAAGGCTCCAAAATTAAAATATACAGAAGATGGTCAAATAATGACTGCTAAAAGTTTAAAACCTGGAAGAACTATAAAATTTGCAAAGTGGTATGGGAAAGATTTTGCATATACTATAGGAACTGCTTATGGTTTTATAACTGCTAGATATAAGTTCGCTCAAAATTTAATAGATACTATTAAACATAATCCTACTGATAGGCGAATCATAAAAAGTTTATGGCAAGATGAATTTTTGCGAACAGCAGTTTTACCATCTTGCGTATGGTCTACAGAATGGGATGTAACTGATGGTTATTTGAATCTTATAGTACATCAAAGAAGCTGTGACGTTCCACTTGGCTTACCTTTTAATGTTACTCAATATGCAGCATTACAAAGAATGATAGCTCAAGTTACAAATATGAAAGTCGGATTTTTATGGTTTACCATAAAAGACGCTCATATATATGAAAATCAGTTAGAAGGTGTTTATGAACAGCTTCGAAGAGCGCAGTTATACGATGATTTATCTGAAATGAGTAGAGAAGAAGTATTGGCGTTCCAACAACAGACTTCTGAAATTATGAAGATGTTAGATACAGGTAGTTTGGAATATCGGAAAGCAAATGCTGATTACATGGCTGCGGATCTACTTTTAAAACCTTGTGCTTCTGAATTATTGCTTGATCCTAGTGTAGATGATTTCTTTGAATTTGACTATCCAAGAAATGTAAAAGTAAGAACAAGAAATATGGGAGGTATAAAATTTCCGATAGCACAATAGTACGATCTTTTGCTCTGTAAAGAAAATGATAACTTATTTGCCAAAAAAGAGATAATATGTTAAAAAATGAGGTGGTAGAAAAATGTGAGCGAAGTGATGAGATAGCAAGTAAATTTTTGTTGATAAGTGATAATATCGAATTTAATACGCGTTTGCACTTGATGATACATATTGTAGAAATATATGGGGATACTATTTATATTGCGAATTTATTAGATTTCATAATTAATAGTAAAAATTATTATGGCGTGTACGACTTTTTAAGTAATTCGGCTGTAAGAGAAAAAGTACAGAGTGATACTGAATATATTTTAAGAGGAGCGCAATTGATAGCTAATATAGATAATGTTGAATATAAAAAATATTGTGCATTAACTACTTTAATTGATCCCTATGTAATGCAAGCTGGAATAGAATATGCAACGAAAGTAATTGAAGCGTTAAATTATTCTTCTCAGCCAAAAGCATATGATATAATGAAGTTTGCGATTGATGCTAGTGTATTAGGAGCTGAAAAACAATATGTTTATGACGGATTAATAACAATGTTATCAGCCCAGACTTCTTTTGAAAGTTATTACATACGTTTATTTTTAACAAATTATAGTATGATAAAAACTGGAATTGATTATGCTATACCAGGTGCGGAGCTATTAGCTCGTGTCGAAGAGGGAAAAGAATTCCAGCTAACCTTTATATTTGCCTTTTTAGCGAGACATAGTGTGGAAGCCGATCGCCCTAGAATTTTACAGATGGCAAGAAGATTTCTCGATGCAAATAATTTTGAAGAAGCTAATAACATATTTGGTGAACTTGAAGAGGAAGTTTTTCTAATGGAATTAGTTAGTAGTAAAAGGAACTATAGATAACTTATTAGAAATTAAATTAAAAACTATAAAAATGACGGGGAAAAGCAAAACTTACTTATAATAATAGAGATGTAGTAACTAGTTATAAGAAAATAATTGGTTATTACTCTTTTTATGTTAAGAAATGAAGAAATTGATTATTTGATATTTTTATGTAAAGATAAGCTCTTAAATGAAATATTAATAATTTACTTTTATAGTTGATAATATTTTTTAATTGCTAAAAATAGAATTTTTTTAGTAAAGGTGCTTCCTTTTATTTAGGATATTTTTAAAAGTATTGACAAATTTAAAGGGGTTGTGGTATATTTATATCAGCCAATTGAGGTGTTTTTATTTTAAATAAATTTGGGAGGATTTATGAGTAAAATAAGTGATTATTTTAAGGGTGTTAGAAAGGAAATTTCTCGTATTAGATGGACAAACAAAAAAGATCTTATTAAGTATTCAGTTTCGACGATCGTTTTTATGATTTTCTTTGGAGTTTTCTTTTATGCGATCGATTTATTAGTGGCTTTATTGAGGAGTAGTTTATAATGAAAAAAGAGTGGTATGTTGTTAATACGGTAAGTGGACATGAATATAAAGTAAAAGAAAAACTAGAAATGCGTATTAATTCGATGGATTTACAAGAAAATATTTTTAGAGTTATTGTTCCAGAACAAAAAGAAATTGAATATAAAAATGGTGTAAAAAAAGAAAAAATAAAAAAGATGTTTCCTGGTTATGTTTTAGTTGAAATGGTTATGTCTGATGAAGCTTGGTATATAGTTAGAAATACACAGGGTGTTACAGGTTTTATTGGTTCGTCAGGTAAAGGAGCAAAACCGATACCATTACTGCCACAAGAAGTGGATAGGATATTATCTAGTATGGGTATGAGTAGAGTAGATGTAAGCAAAGATTTAACGGAAGGTAAAAAGGTTAAGATTATATCAGGGCCATTTAAGGATATGATAGCAAAAATAGATGTGGTCGATCTAAAAGAGCAGAAATTAATGGTTTTAATAGATTTATTTGGTCAAGAAACTTCAGTAGAAGTTGATATGAGCGAAGTCGAAACTTTATAAGTTTATTTAAATAAAAGCATATAAAATTGAAAAATAGTTGAAATTTAGAAAAAAGTGTGTTATCATTACTTGTGCAAGACATATTATTATGTTAGTAAGTGGAAGGCGGACTGCTGATGGGACCACACGCGAAAAAAGAAAAATTTATAGGAGGTGTTTTTCGTGGCTAAAGAAGTTACTAAAAGAATTAAATTACAAATTCCAGCCGGTAAAGCAACGCCTGCTCCTCCAGTAGGAACGGTATTAGGACCAGCAGGAATTAATTTACAGGAATTTTGTACTAAATTTAATGATGCTTCAAGGGATAAAATGGGAGATGTACTTCCTGTTGAGATTACTATTTATGATGATAGAAGTTTTGATTTAGTACTCAAAACTCCTCCAGCTCCATTTTTACTTAAAAAGGCTGCTGGAATTAAGTCTGGTTCTAGTAAAGGGGAAGTTGTTGCTACAATATCTAGAGATAAATTGAAAGATATAGCGGAGACTAAACTACCAGATTTAAATGCATACACTGTAGAAGAAGCGATGAAAACTATTGAGGGAACTGCCCGAAATATGGGAATAAAAATAGAAGAATAATTAATATGTCATGTAGGTTTTAAACCTATGTGGAAGGATATGATAGTCCGCGAATACCACATAAGGAGGGAAGAATAATGAAGAGAAGTAAGAGATATACTGCTAATTTAGAGAAAGTAGACAAGTCTAAAGTGTATACAATTGAAGAAGCTATTAAACTCGTAAAGGATACTTCTGATGCTAAATTTGACGCAACTGTTGAAATTGCTATGAACTTGAATTTAGATACTAAAAAGAATGATCAACAGTTGAGAGGTGCTGTCGTTTTACCACATGGTACTGGAAAAGTCAAAAAGATATTAGTTCTTGCTAAAGGTGATGCAGCTAAAGCAGCACGTGAAGCTGGGGCTGATTTCGTTGGTGATGTCGATATGATCCAAAAAATCGAACAGGAAAATTGGTTTGATTATGATGTTATTATAGCTACTCCTGAAATGATGCCACTTCTTGTAAAAATTGGTAAATTACTTGTACCTAAAGGTTTGATGCCAAATCCTAAAACTGGTACAGTAACGATGGATACTGCCAAAGCTGTATTAGAAACTAAAAAGGGTAAGGTTAATTATAGAACTGATAGTTTTGGTAATGTTCATGGTATTATTGGTAAAGTTAGTTTTGATAATGACAAATTAGTAGAAAATCTTAAAGCTTTTGTTGAGGCAATAATGAAAGTTAAGCCTTCAACTGTTAAAGGATCCTATGTTAAGAATATAAGTATTTCTTCAACAATGGGACCAGGTGTTAAATTAGATTTAAATTCATTTGATAAGTAAGTGAGTTTAAGATATAGAAAATTGAATATTATGCCAAAGACAGTAAGGGCTATTTAGCTTGAAAATCTTACCGAGGAATATGAAGATAGTTTTTATCCCTCGATAAGAGGGGTTTTATTTTGGTATAGGAAAGGATGATACTATGGCAAATGAAAAAATTCTTGCAAAAAAGAATGAAGTAGTCGATGAGATTAAAAATAGTTTTGAAAATGCTAAATCAGTAGTTATTTTTGATCCTAGGGGCCTTAATGTTGCTGAAGTTACTGAACTTAGAAGAGCACTTAGAGATGCATCATCATCATATAAAGTATATAAAAATACTTTAGCTAAAAGAGCTGTTGATAGTTTGAATATTAAATTAGATGATTACTTAAAGGGACCTACTGCAATTAGCTTTTCTGATGACGAACTTGCACCAATTAGAATTGTTAGTGATTTTGCTAAAAAACATGGTGCTCTTGAATTGAAAGCGGGGATTGTAGAAGGAAAAGTAGTTGGTGCTGATAGTTTAGCAGAATATGCCTCTATTCCATCTAGAGAAGGACTTCTTACTATGTTGGCATCAGGTCTTATGGGTACTGTTAAAGATTTAGCAATTTGTTTAGATTTATATGCTAAACAAAAAGAAGAAAATTAATGTTATAAATTAAATAATTTAAGAAAGGAAGGAAAAATATATGGCTAAATTAACTAGAGAAGAATTTATTAAATCATTAAATGAAATGTCTATTCTTGAAATTAAAGAATTAGTTGACGCAATGAAGGAGGAGTACGGTGTAGATCCATCAGCAGTAGCTGTTGCAGGACCTGCTCAAGCTGTCGTAGAAGAGGGCCCATCAAAAGTTAATGTGGTACTTACTGCTGCAGGAGCTAATAAAATTGCCGTTATTAAAATTGTTAGAGAGTTAACTGGACTTGGTTTAAAAGAAGCTAAAGATATTGCAGATAATGGTGGAAATGTTAAAGAAGGTATTGACAAAGAAGAAGCTGAAAAAATTAAAGCTCAATTTGAAGAAGCCGGAGCAACTGTTGAACTTAAATAGTTAAACTAGTAAAAAGCATTTTATATTAATAAAATTGCATGCTTAAAATAAAATGTAACCTATAAGGATGACACTTGAAAAAGTGTGCTACTTTATAGGTTTTTATTTATATATTTATCGATAGATATTTGTTGAAAAAAATACTAATTTTTCATGTATTATATCGTTAAGATTATATTTTATGTGTCGAAAATATTTTATAGTAATTGCAACATCATAAAAAAATAATAAAAAAACTTAAAATTTTAATTGACTTATTTGGAAAATCCTGATAGAATTATATATTGGTAACACATCTTTTTATGTGGCTGATTTTATAAAATCTAGATATAGGGGTGAAATAATTAATGGCTTATAAATTAAAGCAAAGTGGCGATTATAGAAAAAGAAGAAATTTTTCTATGATTAAAAATTCACTAGCAATTAGTGATTTACTAGAAGTGCAAACTGATTCATACAAATGGTTTGTTACAGAAGGGGTTAAGGAAGTTTTTGAAACATTTTCACCTATTGAGAGTTTTTCTGGTAGTTTGTCTTTAGAATTTGGTGAATATGAATTTGGTACTCCTAGATATTCTATTAAAGAATGTAAAGATAGACAGATTACTTATGCTGCTCCTTTAAAGGTTCAGACTAGATTATTTAACAACGAAACTGGGGAAGTTAAAGAACAAGAAATATTCTTAGGAGATATGCCTTTAATGACAGAAAGTGGTACGTTTATTATTAATGGTGCCGAAAGGGTTGTAGTGTCACAACTTGTAAGATCACCTAGTGTTTATTTCTCAAAAGAAATTGATAAAAATGGTAAACCTGTTTTTGCTTCAAAAGTTATACCTTCGCGTGGGACATGGCTCGAATACGAGACTGATGCTAAAGATGTTGTCTATGTTAGAATTGATCGTAATAGAAAAGTGCCAATGACTACTCTTTTAAGAGCTGTTGGTGTATCTTCTGATGAAGACATTTTATCTTTATTTGACGACGATTTTTATTTAAAAAATACAATAGAGAAGGATTCTACGCATAATACTGATGAAGCTCTTATCGAGATATATGAAAAATTAAGACCTGGAGAACCTACAACTTTAGACAGTTCCAAGAATCAGCTAATTACACGTTTCTTTGATGATTTTCATTATGATTTGGCTAAAGTTGGCCGCTATAAATTTAATAAAAAATTAAATGTTAGAGATAGACTTTTGGGTAATAGAATTGCAGAAGATATTGTTATTAATGGCGAGAAGAAAATTGATAGTGGTACGTTAATTAATAAAGAAGTTTATGAAGAGTTATGTACTTATTTAGATGAGGGTTATGGTTTGACTGAATGTAAAGTTAATGATGACCTTACTATTAATGCAGGAACAGACAAACATAATAAAGTTCAAATTATTCATTTATATTCTAATATTGATGAGCAAAAAGTTGTCAAGGTAATAGGTAATGATCCTAATTGTGATATTATGAATTTGACAATATCTGATTTTTATGCGACTGTCAGTTATTATTTGAATTTAAATGATGGAATTGGAAAAGATGATGAGATTGATCATCTAGGTAATAGAAGAGTTAAACAAGTTGGTGAACTTCTTCAAAATCAATTTAAAATAGGCATAAGTCGCATGGAAAGAGTTATTAGGGAGAGAATGACAACGCAGGATATAGAGACAGTGACTCCTAAAACTCTAATAAATATAAGACCGGTAACAGCAGTTATTAAAGAATTTTTTGGTAGTAGCCAACTATCACAGTTTATGGAACAAACCAATCCAATAGCTGAACTAACTCACAAAAGAAGACTTTCTGCGTTAGGACCTGGTGGTTTATCACGTGATAGAGCGGGTATTGAAGTAAGAGATGTCAACTCGTCACATTATGGTCGTATTTGTCCTATTGAATCGCCAGAAGGAGCTAATATAGGTCTTATTACTTCACTTGCTAGTTATGCTAAAATTAATGAATATGGCTTTATTCAGACGCCATATCGTAAAGTTGTTAATAGTTGCTTAACTGAAGAAGTAGTATATTTAACTGCTGACGAGGAAGAAGATTATTATATTTCACAAGCTACAGTTAATGTTGATGATGATAATCGAATTACTGATAGTATAGTAGCGGGCAGATACAAGGGAGAAAATGTTTTAGTATCTCCAGAGAAAATTGATTATATTGATGTATCGCCTCAACAAGTGGTATCAGTAACAACTAGCTTGATTCCTTTCTTGGAACATGATGATGCTACCCGTGCTCTTATGGGAGCTAACATGCAAAGACAAGCCCTTCCACTATTGGCAACAGAAGCTCCATTTGTGGGAACTGGGGCTGAATATATTGCTGCTCGTGATAGTGGTTCTGTAGTGGTTGCTAAAGCTGACGGTATTGTTAGTTATGTTGATTCGAAAAAAATTATTGTTAAAAATGCTAAGGGAGAAGATATTTACTATTTAGCCTCTTTTGAAAGATCGAACAATGGGGGCACATTTAATCATAGACCAATTGTTCGAGTTGATGATAAAATTAAAAAGGGACAAATTATTGCCGATGGCCCTAGTACAGATATGGGAGAGCTTGCACTTGGTAAAAATGTAGTTGTAGCATTTACAACATTTAATGGGTATAATTACGAAGATGCAGTTATAATGAATGAACGTTTAGTTAGAGATGACGTATATACTTCTCTTCATATAGAAGATTATGAGGTTCAGTGTCGTGATACGAAATTAGGCCCTGAAGAAATTACGAGAGATATTCCTAATGTTGGTGAAGAAGCTCGAAAGAATTTAGACGAAAATGGTATTGTTAAGATTGGTACAGAAGTTCATGAAGGAGATATTTTAGTCGGAAAAGTTACACCTAAAGGAATGGCTGATTTAACTAGCGAAGAGAAACTTTTACATGCTATTTTTGGTGAAAAAACGAGAGAAGTTAGAAATTCATCACTTGTTGTTCCTCATGGTGGTGACGGGATCGTTCATGATATAAAAGTTTATACTAAAGAAGATAATGATGATTTACCAAGTGGTGTAAGTATGGTTGTCAGAGTTTATATTATCCAGAAAAGAAAAATTTCTGTCGGTGATAAAATGAGTGGTCGACATGGTAATAAGGGTGTTATTTCACTTATTTTACCTAGTGAAGATATGCCATTTTTACCTGATGGTACTCCTGTCGATATAATGCTTAACCCTCAAGGTGTTCCTTCAAGAATGAACATTGGACAGATCCTTGAACTTCATCTTGGTATGGCCGCAAAGAAATTAGGAATACATTTTGCTACTCCCGTTCTCGATGGAGCTAAAAGAGATGATATAACTGAGATGATGAAAGAAGCTGGAATGGACGAAGATGGGAAGACAGTTTTATACGATGGTCGAACTGGCGAACCATTTGATAGCAGAATATCTGTTGGTGTCATGTATATGATTAAATTACATCATATGGTTGATGATAAGCTTCACGCAAGAGCAACTGGCCCTTATTCACTGGTAACACAACAGCCACTTGGTGGTAAAGCTCAATTCGGTGGACAAAGATTTGGAGAAATGGAAGTCTGGGCGTTAGAAGCTTATGGTGCTTCGCATGTATTACAAGAAATTCTTACTTATAAATCTGATGATGTTGTAGGTAGAGTAAAAGTCTATGAAGCTTTAGTAAAAGGACAGCCCCTTCCTAAACCAGGTATTCCTGAAGCCTTTAGAGTTCTTATTAAAGAGTTTCAAGCTTTAGGTTTGGATATATCAGTTATTAATAATGACGATGATGTTCTTGGCTTTGATGAACTTGAAAAAACTGTTCAGGAAGAGGAAACACCAATTGCTGAAGAAATTTCGAATAAAGAAGATTTATTTAAAGGTTATACTGATGAGGATTTTGAAGAAGAAAGTTTTGATGATGAGACGATCGATGATTTTGACGATGATCTTGAGGAAGGAGATGATTTCTAATGTTAGAAGCTAATGATTTTAAAGCTTTGAAGATAGGAATTGCTTCGCCTGAAAGAATTAGATCTTGGTCTTATGGTGAGGTATTAAAGCCTGAAACTATTAATTATAGAACATTAAAGCCTGAAAGAGATGGTCTCTTTTGCGAAAAAATATTTGGACCAACAAGAGATTATGAATGTTCTTGTGGCAAATATAAGAGACTTAGATATAAGAATATTATTTGTGATAGATGTGGTGTAGAAGTTACTAAATCTTCAGTTAGAAGAGAAAGAATGGGGCATATTGAGCTTGCAACTCCGGTAAGTCATATTTGGTATGTTAAGGGAATTCCTTCTTATATTGGACTTTGTCTTGATATGTCACCAAGAGATTTAGAAGAAGTTATATATTTTGTATCTTATGTTGTTTTAGATCCTGGAGCTACTACTTTGATTAAAAAGCAAACGTTGTCTGATAAAGAATATCGGGCTTATTATGAGAAATATGGCAATGCTTTTAGAGTAGGTATGGGAGCAGAAGCGATTAAAGAACTACTTTCAGAAGTTGATGTAAATAAAGAATTGGCAGAAATACAGAAAGAGTTAGATGGAGCAACAGGACAAAAACGTACGAGACTTGTCAAAAGATTAGATGTTATTAATTCTTTTGCTCAATCTGGTAATAAACCTGAATGGATGATCATTGAAGCTCTTCCTGTTATACCACCGGAGTTAAGACCTATGATTCAACTGGATGGTGGTAGATTTGCCACTTCGGATTTAAACGACTTATACCGAAGGGTTATTAACAGAAATAATCGATTAAAAAAATTAATAGAGCTTGGTGCACCTTCAATTATTATTCAAAATGAGAAGAGAATGCTTCAAGAAGCAGTTGATGCTTTATTTGATAATGGACGACGTGGTAGAAGTGTAACTGGTGCAGGTAATAGGGCCCTTAAAAGCTTATCTTCAATGCTTAAAAGTAAGCAAGGAAGATTTAGACAAAACCTTCTTGGTAAAAGAGTTGACTATTCAGGAAGAAGTGTTATTGTAGTTGGCCCAGATTTGAAAATGTATCAATGCGGTATTCCCAAAGAAATGGCTTTAGAACTATTTAAGCCACATGTAATTCATGGTCTTACGGAGAGAGGCCTTGCTAATAATATCAAATCCGCAAAAAAAATGATCGATAATCAAGATCCTAAAGTGTGGGATGTTGTTGAAGAAGTTATTAAAGAGCATCCTGTAATGTTAAATAGAGCTCCTACTTTGCATAGACTTGGAATTCAAGCATTTGAACCGAAGTTAATTAGCGGACGAGCTATTAGACTTCATCCACTTGTGTGTACAGCTTTTAATGCTGACTTTGATGGTGACCAGATGGCAGTTCATGTACCACTATCGGAAGAAGCGAAAGCTGAAGCTAGAATTCTTATGCTTGGTGCTAATAATATTTTAAGTCCTAAAAATGGCGAACCAATTGTTACCCCATCACAAGATATGATTTTAGGTAATTATTATATTACAATGGAGAAAAATGGTTTGGATGGTGAAGGTAGGACTTTCAAGAATACTAACGAAGCTTTGATGGCTTATCAACGAAGAGAAATTAAACTCCAAACTAGAATTGCTATTCCTATAAATTCTTTTAAATATAAAGTTTTTCTAGATAGTAGTAAAAATAAATATTTAATAACTACTGCTGGTAAAATTATATTTAATGAAATTTTACCTGATTCATTTCCTTATTTATGTGAGCCTACTAGTGAAAATATTGAGGGAATAACTCCTAGTAAATATTTTGTAGAATATGGTGAAAATATTAAAGAGAAGATTAAAGAAATACCTATTCCTTCACCATTTAATAAGAGTGCTCTTGAAAAAATTATTGCTCAAATGTTTAAGAGATATAAAACGACAGAAACGTCTATATTTTTGGATAAGCTAAAGGATTTGGGATTTAAGTATTCAACTTTCTCGGGTATTACTATTGCAGTTTCTGATGTTGTGACTAGTAAGAATAAAAAAGCAATTATTGAAAAATCTAACGAAGCAATTAAGAAGGTTAATAAACAATTCCAGAGAGGTCTTATTACGGATAGGGAAAGATTAGAGTTAGTAATAGATATTTGGACTAAAGCCAAAGAGGAAATTCAGGATGAACTTCAGGGATATGCTAAAGAGTATATTGATAATCCTATTTTCCTTATGATGAATTCTAAAGCTAGGGGATCTATTTCGAACTTCGTACAGCTTGCTGGTATGCGTGGTCTTATGGCTAAACCTAATGGGGAAACTATCGAAATTCCAATTTTATCTTCTTTTAGTGATGGTTTGTCTGTATCAGAATTCTTCTTATCGACTCATAGTGCACGTAAAGGTAGTGCAGATACGGCTCTTAAGACAGCTGATTCAGGATATATGACAAGAAGACTTGTCGACGTTGCACAAGATATTATTGTTAGAGAAGAAGATTGTAGCACTATACAGGGCGTTACAGTTAGTGCATTTATGGATGATAAGGATGGTATTATTGAACCATTGTATGATAGAATAGTTGGCAGATTTACTAACAAGAGGGTAATTAATCCCGAGACAAAAGAGACAATTATTGATAAAAATGAATATATTACAGAGCATATTGCCGATAAAATTATTAAAGCAGGGATTACAGAAGTAGAAATTAGAACTGTTCTTACTTGTAAGACGGAACATGGTGTTTGTCAAAAGTGTTATGGAAAAAATTTAGCTACTGGTAATTTGGTCGAAATTGGGGAAGCTGTTGGTATTATGGGAGCACAGTCTATTGGTGAACCAGGTACACAGCTTACGATGCGTACGTTCCATACTGGTGGAGTTGCTGGAGCCGATATTACACAGGGTCTTCCAAGAGTTGAAGAGTTATTTGAAGCTAGAATGCCTAAAGGAAAAGCAACTATTTCAGAAATTAGTGGAATTATTACAAAAATCGAGGATTCTGGCGGCAAATTTAAAGTTTTTGTTAAAAATGATAACGAAACGAGAGAACATATAACTTTATATGGTGCTAAACTTAGAGTTGAAAAGGGTCAAAAAGTAGAGGCTGGCGAAAGACTTACTGAAGGATCTATTTCACCAAAAGAATTGCTCGCGGTAACTGATCCTAATACTGTTCAGCAGTATATTTTAAAAGAAGTACAGAAGGTATATCGCTCACAGGGTGTTGATATCAACGATAAACATGTTGAAATTATAGCTAGAAGAATGATTTCTAGAGTTAGAATAATGGATGGCGGTGATACTTTATTTATTCCTAGTACAACCGTATCATTACAAGAATTTACTAAAGGTAATAGAGATGTAATTATTCAGGGAAAGAAGCCCGCTATTGGACAGCCAATACTTCTTGGTATTACTAAAGCTTCACTGGAAACCGATTCTTTCTTATCAGCTGCTTCCTTCCAAGAAACAACGCGTATTCTTACGGAAGCATCGGTTAAAGGTAAAGTTGATAAATTGCAGGGATTAAAAGAAAACGTTATTATTGGTAAATTAATTCCTGCGGGTACTGGAGCTAGAGAATATATGGATATTGGGTATTCTTTAGAACAAGAGTTTTATGATGAAGATGCTTCAGAAGCTTTGGAAGAGAAGTTTATGGATTAACTATAAAATAGTGACTCAAGTTATTTTGTTTAATATTATACAACTTGAGTCGCTTTTTTATACAGAAATATATTAGTCTATGTAACATAATAAATATTTTGCTTTTGTTGACAAATTTATATTTTTGCTCTATAATACATTACATATTAAATAAATAATTTAATTTTAATTGTTACAGATATATGCATAAGGAGATATTTATGAAGATCGAGAAATTAAATAAAGCTAATATAGAGCAATTTATTGAAGATTTGTCTTTAACTAGTATAAATGATCTAAAGAAAAATATTGATAAAGTTACATATTTTGGTATTAAGGATAATGATACCTTTGTTATGGGTTTTGAGACTTTAAGTGATGAAGATAAGATTGCTATTATTTTTATTCGTCATAAATTAAAAAAAGATAGTATAAAAGCGTATGTAACTTTTTTGATAAATAGCTTATCTTATAGTAATCATTTAATTATTGATGTTTATGATTATGATTTGATAAATATATTTGATTGTTTATATAAGGTTAAAGAGATAACTGTTTCATTGAATAGTGATATTAGTAAAAATGTTATGAAAGAAAAAATGGTAGATATCGATATGAAAACGATTAGATACTTTTCTTATCATGGTATATTTTACTGTAACTTGGTAAAACAAAATATTCAAGATAATACTATTATTTTAGCCCTTGATAGTTATTTTAGAGATTTTGTTTTTGACAATATTATTTTTACAATTTATGAGAAAAATGATGTTATATTTAAAGAGTTAGGATATAGTACTCTATATAAAAGTTATGTTATAAGTTAAGTATATTGGTGTATTAAAAAGATACTTTAGTGTTGAAATTAAATTAATTGAAAGGAAAAAGAAATATGTTAGATCCAAAAAATATTTATAATATGATTACAGGATTATTTGCAGGTCCAGATGATCAAGATGCTATTGTAGTAGGACGTGGTATTTTTCCAGTAATGAAAATTGGTTTTCATGCAAAAAAAAATAGAGGAAGCTAGACCTATGATCGCTAATATTTTATATGAACTGGAGGCAAGTGAACATCCACTTATAGATCTAAAATATTTACTTACTAAAAAAACAGGCGAGGAATGGAATCACCTTTTATCTATGGAAGATTTTCATGCGTTGGATCTTCTTCTAGCTTGTTCAGATGCCTGTGGTTTTATCTACAATAATGCTATGGTTACTATGATGAATATTGCAGAATTGGGAGATGCTTCAATTTTGATCTCATCTCTGGGTAAGGCATTATTTAAAAGTAGTGAAGAATGGTTGACTTCGATAAGAGAAAATGTACTACATAAAATGTATTTTCCAGTGGATAAAGAAGCTATAAGAAAATTTGCATCTTCTAAATTAGAAGAAAAGCCTAAATCACAGAAAAGAAAACCTTAAGATTTGATCAATAAATTTTATAAATTACAGAGAGATATTTTGAGCATAATAAATGATTTAGATACATATTAAATATAAATAATCAGTTAATTATTAGTGTAATAACAGATTATTTTTTTTAATGAAAAATTTACTTATTTTTGAGGACGTGATATAATTATTACAGGTGATTGTATGTATAAAAATAAAAAAATATTTATATTAGGAATGGCGCGAAGTGGTTATGAAGTAGCGAAGTTATTATCCAAAGATAATAATATTTTTATAACTGATATGAAACCTCAAGATGAAGAGAGAGTTCAAAGTCTAGAAGAATTAGGTGTGATTTTTTCTATAAGTGCTAGACCAGAAGAGTTATTAGATGAAAGTTATGATTTACTTGTTAAGAATCCTGGTATTAAGTATAACCATCCTTGCGTATTAAAAGCTAAAGAGTTTAATATTCCTGTTCTTAATGAGATTGAAGTTGCTTATCACTATTTAGATAAAAGTGTTAATATTATAGGAATTACAGGATCTAATGGTAAAACAACAACGACGACGATTATATATGAAATTATGAAAAGAGCTTTTGGTGGTAAGGTTTTTCTAGGTGGCAATATTGGTATACCATTATCTCATTTAGTAAAGGAGATTAAAGAAAATGATTATCTAATTATGGAAATATCAGATCATCAGCTATGTGATATGTATGACTTTAAGACTAACGTTTCAGTAATGACTAATATTTATGATTGTCATGCAGATTTTCATGATGGTCATGAACGATATAAAATGATGAAGAAAAAAATTTTTATGCATCATACGGATGAGGATATTGCTATTATAAATAGAGATAATAAGGAAGAATTAGATTTAACTTGGGATATTGGAAGTACAAAAGATTATTTTTCTTTAAATAGTGAAGCTAAATGTTATTATAAAGATGGTTTTATTTATTATGATGGTAAACAATTTATTGATACACAAAAAATTAAATTAAAAGGTAAACATAACTATGAAAATATTATGTGTGCTATTTTAGCTACAAAAGTGTATGGAGTTAGTGATGAGATTATTAAGGATGTTATTGCTAATTTTAATGGTGTAGAACATAGATTGGAATTTGTAGGAGATATTGGTGGAAGGAGAGTTTATAACGATTCTAAAAGTACCAATATTGAATCGACTAAAATGGCTCTTTCTTCTTTTAATGAATCGCTTATTTTGATTATGGGGGGGTTAGATAGAGGATACGCTTTTGATGAATTATATGATTATTTAAAATATACTAAATTAATTATAAGTTATGGTCAAACAAAAGATAAAATTAATGATTTTTGCAAAAAAAATAATATTCAGTGTATGGTAGTCGATACTTTAGAAGAAGCTACGCATCTTGCTTATGATAATTCTATAGTAGGAGATATTATACTTTTAAGTCCTGCATGTGCTTCTTGGGATCAGTTTCCAGACTTTGAAGTAAGAGGAAAAGTTTTTAAAGATTTAATGTTAAGATATAATAAAAAAATGCTAGGTAATTATAAGAAAATTTTTATGATGGGAATTGGTGGTATAAGTATGAGTGGTATTGCCGAAATCCTTGTCAATATGGGATACTCTGTATGTGGCAGTGACCAAGTATCTTCTGATATTACTAAGAAATTGGAACATAATGGTATTCAGGTTTTTGTTCCTCAAAGAAAAGAAAATATTACTGATGATATTGATTTTATTGTTTATACAGCCGCCATAAAAGAAGATAATGAAGAAATGATTGCCGCTAAAACGAAAAATATTCCTATGATGGAAAGAGGTAAATTTTTAGGGGAGATAACTAAACTATTTTCTAATACTATTGGTGTAGCGGGTACTCATGGTAAGACTAGTACGACTTCAATGTTTGCTTGTATATTTTTAGAAAGTGATTATGATCCTACTATACAAGTTGGTAGTATTTTAAAGAATATTAATGGTAATTATAAAGTGGGTAATAGTGATACTTTTATTATTGAAGCTTGTGAATATGCGGATAGTTTTTTAGCTTTTAAACAAAGATCAGCCATTGTACTTAATATTGACAACGATCATCTAGATTATTTTAAAAATTTAGATAATATAAAGAAATCATTCAAAGAATACGTTAGTCATCTTCCTAGTGATGGATATTTGGTTATTAATGCTGATGATGACAATTCTTGTGATTTGGTTAATTATACAAAAGCAAGAGTTATTAAATACGGTATCTTAAAAGATGCCAACTATATGGCAGATAATATTATTTATGATGAAGATGGTTGCGCTAGTTTTACAGTTGTTAAAAACAAGAAAAAAGTGGGAGATATAAAATTATTTGTTCCTGGCCTACATAATGTTTCTAATGCGTTAGCTGCAATAGCTATGGCAGATGCATATGGCATTAAGTTTGAGACGATTGTGAAGGGCTTAAAAAACTATAAAGGTGCAAAACGGAGATTAGAATATAAAGGATTGTTTAGGGGTGCTAAAGTATTTGATGATTATGCACATCATCCTACAGAAATAGAGGCAACATGTAGGGCTATTCAGACTAGAAAATATAATAAATCTTGGGTTATATTTGAGCCACATACTTATTCAAGAGTTTATAAACATAAGAATGATTTTGCTCAATCTTTATGTAATTTTGATTATATTATTGTTACTGATATTTATGCGGCTCGTGAAGTGAATAACTATAATGTTACTGAAGAAGATATTATAAAAGAATTGAAAAAATATGGAAAAGAGGCTTTTCATCTTAGTAGTTTTGATGATATTAAGTTATATTTAGCAGCATATGTGAAAAAGGACGATTTGATATTGACATTAGGAGCGGGTAATGTGACTAAACTTGCTGATTTACTTGTTTTAAATGAAGAAAAATAAGAATATAATTACATTCTTATTTTTCTTTTAATTTCATTTTGAGGAATTCTTCAAAAGTTAGAAGGCCATAGTCTTTATTATAATAGTTCGGAAATTCGTTTAAGTGGCTTAAGGCTATTTTAGTGGTAGTTATTAAATCGTCATCTGTGACGTTTGTTTGGGAATTTATTAATCCATGTTCTAATTCGATATTCATTCCAGTTAAAAGCTCTTCGGGCGTAAATTTATCAAATTTAATATTTAATTTATTTGCTGCGTAGATGGCATCATTTATATTAAACATATTATCACCACTTTAGTGTATGCTTTTTTGTTAATATGATGATACTAGACATATATTTTAATACTTGTTATAATGATATTTGAAAGGAATGAAAAAATACTTATATGATTAAAGAGATTATAGATATTGATGATGATTATTTAATAAAAATAGAGGATGAAATAAAAAAGGGTGTTAGTTTGAATACCGAAGAAGTCAATTATTTTTTGCAATGTCTTATGTATCTTGTTAGAATGAAAATATTTTCTAATGACTGTTATTTTGAATTTAAATGTGATTTGGCTCAAAGCATTATCTGTCATTATCTGAATGATTTAAATGTGACTAATTATCCAAATATGACGATAAATGCTATTGGTACTTATATAACGGGTCATAGTTTTGTTGTTGCTACTTTTTTGGTAGATGGAAGAACGGTTAATTATTTGTTAGATCCTACGTATATTCAATTTTTTAGAAAAGAAAATATATCGGATGATAAGTATATCGTTTTTAATGGTGTTGTAATTAGAACACCAGATCCGGGATATTTTATTAAAAATGAAGATAAAGCAATTATTGACGAACTTAATTATAATGGCTTTGGTGTACTTACTAATGATTTGGCTAGAGCATACGGTAACAGTTTTTATAATACAAAGACGATGGTTCATGATAAAATGTTTCAAGAAATTGGTGGCGATATCTATATTAATGCCTTTCTAAAGGGGAGGGAAAATCTTAGCAAAAGTAGAGATGAGCTTATGTCTAGTGGAATGTATATATTTTTAGAAGATTATAAAAAGAAGAGATATAGGAACCATTAAGCGTGAATATTAATTTTAATTTTTAGTTGTAAAGAATGTTTGGTATGATTGACTTTTGTAGTTATTTAATGTTATACTTTAAGTGTAGTAATCATTACTGGTTATTTATAATTTTATAAAAAATTTAAGGTGATTTAGTAGTAGATTATGGAATAAAATAAAAATATTTTAGAAAGGAGAAAATTGATTATGGAACTAAAGGGAAGTAAAACTGAACAGAATTTGATGACTGCTTTTGCAGGAGAATCACAAGCTAGAAACAAATATACTTATTTTGCTTCAAAAGCTAAAAAAGATGGTTATGAACAAATTGCTGCGATATTTGAAGAAACTGCTAATAATGAGAAAGAACATGCTAAAATGTGGTTTAAAGAGCTTAATGGTGGTGATATTCCTAGTACTGCTGAAAACTTACTAGCTGCTGCCGAAGGCGAAAATTATGAATGGACTGATATGTACAAAGAATTTGCTGAAACAGCTAGAGAAGAAGGATTTACTAGAATTGCATATTTGTTCGAAGAAGTTGCTAAAATTGAAAAAGAGCATGAAGAAAGATATAGAAAGCTTCTTGCTAATGTTGAAGAAGGTTTAGTATTTAGTAGAGATGGAGATAAAATTTGGCAATGCAGAAATTGCGGACACATTGTAATTGGTAAAGAAGCTCCTAAAGTTTGTCCAGTATGTAATCATCCACAGGCTTATTTTGAAATTAAAAAAGAAAATTATTAATTAAGTAAAAAAAGACTATTAAATAAGATAGGTTTAACGTTTTATTGTCTTATTTGGGTCTTTTTTTTTATGTTGATATAGTGTATAATACTATTGGTGGTTTTGTGGATAGATATAAAGAGATAGAGCGTAGTATTATTAAAAAGTATAGGAAAAAAATATGGAGTAAATTTATTCGAGCAGTACAAACGTATAATTTAATAGAAGAGAATGATAGAATAATGGTTTGTATATCTGGTGGAAAAGATTCTTTTTTACTTGCTAAATGTATAGAGGAATTAATGAGGCATGGTAAATTTTATTTTGAGGCTAAATATGTAGTTATGGATCCAGGATATAGCGATAAACATAGGCAAAATATTGTGGAAATGGCTAAAATTTTAAATTTAAATATAGAGTTATTTACGTCAGATATATTTAGAAGCGTAGATAATATGCAGGTAGATAGTCCTTGTTATATGTGTGCAAGAATGCGAAGAGGAGCACTTTATAATAAAGCAAAAGAATTAGGATGTAATAAAATAGCTTTAGGACATCACTTTAATGATGTAATTGAAACAACTTTACTTAATATCTTTTATGGTTCCGAAGTTAAAACGATGCTTCCTAAACTGCATAGTGATAATTTTCCAGGCCTAGAGCTCATTAGACCTCTATATTTGGTTTGCGAAGAAGATATTATTGCGTGGATGCAAAGTAATAATTTAAAATTTATTAATTGTGCTTGCAAATTTACAGAAGATATAAATAAGAATAGTGGCAAACGTGAAGAAGTAAAAATGCTTATAAAAAATATGAAAAAAATTAATCCTAATGTTGATGTAAATATATTTAAAGCTCTAGATAATATTAATTTAGAGGCTGTTATCGGTTACAAGAAGGGAAAGATTAAATATAGTTTTTTAGATGACTATGATAAAAAATAGATTTATATAGTTTAAGGACAAGGAAGCAGTTGGGTAGTGTAGTATGATGAGTGATTTAAAAAAAGAAAGTCGAAAGACTTTAAAAAAAAGTTATTGGAAATTAGTAGCTATTTGTTTTATTGTTACGCTCGTTAGCGGCGGAACAATAATTAATATTTTTCATGGAGTAGATAATAATTTTTTTAGGAGCAATTATGATATTGCCAATGATTTTATGGTTTCTAGTGCTCTTCAAAATAGTGTTAGTAAATATTTAAATAAAGCTACAAAAGGTGTTCTTGCCACCTTTGCTAATAATATAAATAAATCGGGGTCTTTTTTATTTGGAATTTTAAATGCTTTTAATCAAATGGTGTTTAAAAATAAATTAGGCCCTAGTATAGTCATATTGATTGGGGTCCTTTTTAGTTTTTTATATTGGTATTTAGTTAGTAACGTGATCAAAGTAGGAAAGGCACGATTTCTTTTAGAAAATAGAAGATATAAGCAAACTAAAATGCAAAGATTATTATTTGCTTATCGAGATAAAAAATTTAAAAATGTAGCGGTCACAATGTTTAAAAAGAAATTATATACTTTCTTTTGGTCTTTTACAGTTATTGGTGGCTTTATTAAACATTATTCATACTTTTTTGTTCCTTATATTTTAGCAGAAAATCCTCTTTTAGAATCTTCTAAAGTTTTAAAATTGTCAGGTAAAATGGCAAGAGGGTATAAATGGCAAATGTTTTTACTCGATCTTTCTTTTATTGGATATTATATAGTGGGTATCTTAAGTTTAAATATTTTTAATTTATTATTTACTAATCCTTATCGAGAAGTTGCGTATACTGAATTTTATATGAAGAGAAGAAATAAATATATTAGTGCAAAAGAAAGTGATTATAACTTTTTAATACTCGAATATTTAAATGTCGATTGCTGTGAAGATGAGTATCCAAACGCTAAAACAAATGATAAAAAGATTAAGTCTAAAAAGATAACGTATACTTTTTGGGATATAGTTCTACTTTTCTTTGCTTTTTCTATAATTGGATATGTATGGGAGGTTTTACTGCATTTGTTTTCAGATGGTACTTTTGTTAATAGAGGAACTTTGTATGGACCTTGGCTTACAATTTATGGTTTTGGTGGTATTAGTACATTTCTGTTCTTCTATAAATATAGAGATAATCCGGTGAAAGTTTTCTTTTTATCAATGCTATTGTGTGGTGTAATTGAATATTTCAGCTCTTGGTATATGGAAGTGTTATATAAAACAAGATGGTGGGATTATACAGGATATTTTTTGAATATTAATGGTCGAATCTGTTTAGAGGGATTATTAATTTTTGGTTTTGGATGTTGTGTTAGTATTTATTTTTTAACCCCTTTTCTAATTAAAATTTTTCACGATATGAATAAAAAAATTCTTCTTTTGATAACAATAATATTAATAGTATCATTTACTATTGATCTTGCTTTTTATTTAATAAAACCTAATCAAGGTGAAGGGATATCTCTTCCCAATAATAATGGTAAATACTTCAGTGTAAATGATTGTTTTGCAACTTATATTATACAAAAAGATACTAAAAATAGGTAGTGCTACTAATAATAAATGTAATATAATTCTGGTGGAGGTGAGAAAATGAGGTTTTGCGATAAGCTACCTAAACTTAGAAAGGAAAATAATTTATCACAGGAGCAACTTGCTGATCGACTCGGGGTCTCAAGACAGGCTGTTAGTAAATGGGAATTAGGCCATTCTTATCCTGACATGGATAAGATGATTCAAATGTGTAATATTTTAAATTGTACATTAGATGATTTGATGGATGACGGAACAATTGGAAATAGTAGTAATAATAAATTTAATATCAATAATTATTTTCAAGATATTTTGAAATTTATTACAAGAACTTATAATATGTTTTGTAGTATGAAATGGAAGGAAAAATTAAAATGTTTGACCGAACTTATTTTCATATTCTTCTTATTATTATTTTTTGGTGCTATGATAAGAATAGTTATTGATGACTTCTTATTTGATTTGTTACTTAAAATACCAACAGTTGGTGAATTATTTAAATCATTACTAGATAGTATTTTTACTGTCATACTGGTTATTATTGGCTTAATTATCTTTTTACATTTATTCAAAATAAGATATTTAGATTATTATATTACAGTAGAAGATTCTACCATTAAGGATAAAATAATTGAAACTCCCATTGATAAGGATGATGGGATAAAATATGTGGAAAAGGCCAAAGAAAAAATAATTATACGAGATCCGAAACATTCTAATTTTAGTTTTTTAAATTTCTTTTTAAAAATTATAGTTTTAGCAATGAAATGTTTTAGTTTCTTTATAGGACTATTTACCATTTTAGTATTTATCTTTCTAGCTATATTATTATCGATGAGTGTTTATAATTACTTGCATGGGGTTATATTTATCTATTGTTCAATAGCCTTTTTAGGCGGTCTTGCTTTTTGTTATTGTCTTATTGAAATTTTGTATAATTTTATTTGTTCTAGAAAACAAAATTTTAGGAGAATATTCATTATTTTTATTATCAGTTTGCTTTTAGTTGGTTTTGGAAGTGGTTTAGTAGTTAGCACTTATTTGTCTTTTGATTATGTGGGACAATTACCGGAAAGTGATTATGTTGTCGATAAAGAAACATTAGTTATTAAGGATGATTTTAGAATAATAAGTTATGGTAATAATATAACATATGTTATAGATAATACAGTTAATGATGTTAATCTTTCTATTAAACATTTAAAGAATATTGATTATTATATTCATCATGACGATGATAATAACTATTTTATTTATGAAGACTTTAATATGTTTAATGCTTATAAAACATTAATAAATAGTTTAAAAAATAGTCAGAGTTATGATTATGGTAAAATTAGTTTTATGGAAATTGTTGTTACTGTTAATGAAAATACTTACAATAGGCTTATAAAATATGATTATATTAGTTAGATATAACAGTATATTATTGAAAAATTTTTTATAATGTAGTATCATTTAATTGTACTATTTGTTATAGAACAGATATCGAGGTGAAATAATGTTGCAAATATTTGTTTATATAATTTCTATTTTTTCTGCTATATACATATTATATTTTGCAATAATGGCTTGTGGCATCTTTAAGAAAAAGAAAAAAATGCCTCTTAAGAGTCAAAAGAATAATTTTTTTGCTATTTTAATAGCGGCAAGAAATGAAGAAGAAGTTATTAGTTATTTAATAAAGAGTCTTATAAAACAAAAATATCCGCGCGATTGTTATGAAATATTTGTTATTACGAATAATTGTACAGATAACACTAGTAAGGTAGCCAATAAAGCTGGAGCCAAAATTATCGATTGTCCTAATAGTGTCAAATCTAAAGGTGAAGTTTTAGAATTCGCCTTTAAAAAGTTAAAAGAAAATAAAAAAATAGATGCTTATGTTATATTTGATGCTGATAATATAGTTCATAGTGATTTTTTATGCAAGATGAATGAGGCTATAAATATGGGATATACTGTAGCGCAGGGATTTAGAGATACAAAAAATATTGCTGATAATTGGCTTAGTAGTAGTTATGCAATTTTATATTATATTCAAAGTTTATTTATAAATAGAGCTAGATATAATTTAGGAAAGTCTTCTTTTTTAAATGGAACAGGATTTATGGTAACAAAGAAAGTTATCGATAGATGGGGATTTGAAATTGTGACACTGACTGAAGATATAGAATTTACGGCAATGTGTGCTGTTAATGAGGAGAAAATAGCTTTTGTAGAAGAAGCCATTACTTATGATGAGCAAGTTATAAAATTTAAAGATTCATTAAAACAGAGAAAAAGATGGTCTTTTGGAACGATTCAGTGTCTAAAACGATATGGTCCTAAACTTATTAAGAAGGGTCTAAAAGAAAGAAACTTGGAATGCTTGGATGTTACTTTATTTTATTTCTCAATTATATTTCAAATTATTTCTACTTTTATTTCTTTACTTACGGGTATTTTATTGATAATTAATTTTCAAAGTGTCAATGTGGTTATTTTTGGTTTGTTGATAGTGGGATTTTTTTATATGATTGGAGTTATCTTTCGGATGTTAATAATCAAAAAATGTAATAAAAATATTAAGGATAATATTGGAGGTATTTTATTATTTGATCTTTTCTTATTTAGTTGGGTTCCAGTTAATTTTATTTGTTTATTTAAAAAAGAATGTGCTTGGGATCAAATAAAGCACAATAGAAATGTTGATGTTAATGATTTAAGGGTTTAAATGACTATAAAAAATATTGCTAGGCTTTAGCAATATTTTTTGTTATGTTCATAGGTCGTCGTTTAAATATCTATCAGGAAATAATTTTTTCTTAATTTTACGGATAATAATATTGGTAAAAATAATGGCTATTGTTCCCATACAAGCTTCAAAAATAAGTTTTAATCCTGATAATACGCCTATTGCCGCGACAGCCCAAATAGTTGCAGCAGTATTTAAACCTCGAATTTTGTTGTCGTTAATAGCAATTGTTCCGGCTCCAAGAAATCCAATACCCGAAATTACTTGTGCAGGAATTCGCATCATATCATCATCGTAAGTGTTAAATGATGCCGATACAAATAAGTAGGCACCAATACAAACAATGATATTAGTTCTTAATCCGGCACTGCTGCCTCTAAATTCTCTTTCTAATCCTATTAGAAAACTAAGAAAAAAGCATATTATTAGTCTTAATAAAAAATAGTAGTGTTCCATCATACTCTCCATAATAATATATTATGATTTTTGAAGATATATTATAGAAAATGATTATTTACTAGAAAGGGAAGCTTATTAAAATTAAAAATCCATGATATAATTATTTAGGAGGTGATAATAGTGAAAGTTATTAGTATTAAAGAGCCTTTTGCTACTTTAATAATGAATGGGAGTAAAAAAATCGAGACAAGAAGTTGGAAAACTAATTATCGAGGTGAAATCTTTATTCATGCAAGCCGTAATTCAACTAAAGAGATGTTTAATAATAATATTTGGCAAAATTTAAGTAATAATCTAGATTTAAATTATGGTAAGATAATATGCAAATGTAATTTAGTTGATTGTATTTATATGGATAGGCAGTTCATTGATACAGTTAAGAGAGATCAACTCGAATATAGTTTAGGTATATATGAAATTGGAAGGTATGCTTGGATACTTGAGAATATTGAACCTATTTATCCATTACCGGCGAAAGGAAAGTTAAATATTTGGAATTTTGATGGTGAATATAAATTGCTTAATGAAAAGAATATATTATAGTTGAAATAGTTTTGATAATAAAGCGACAAATATTGAAAGGAGATCGATTGTGTGTAAAAAAATAATATATAAGTCGTATTATAAATCGCCAATTGGTAATATTTTATTGGTTGTTAGAAATGAAAAGTTGATAGGTTTATGGATAGAGAATCAAAAATATTATCGAGCTAGTTTTAAATGAGCTTTCCAGCAGACTGAAGATAATGTAGTTATAAATAGTACTAAAGAATGGTTAGACGGATATTTTAATGGTGGTAAGCTCAATATTGACGAATTAGATATAGAACTTATTGAAAGTGATTCTAGAAAAAGCATTTGGAAGATTCTTTGTGGTATTCCTTATGGAGAAGTTGTGACTTACAATGATATAGCTAAAAAATTGCCTGAGAAAGAGGGCTAAAGCAAATGTCCACACAAGCAGTTGGAGAAGCTGTTGGTCATAATTCAAGATCAATTATTGTCTCGTGTCATAAAGTAGTGGGAACAAGAGGAAGTTTAATTGGTTTGGTAGTGGAATAGTAAATAAATTTGAACAGTTAACAAATATTAAGTGGAATTTTGAAGATGATATTTCCAATAAAATTATAAATTGTATTATAAACTGTACTAAATATAAATATCGTGATTATAAGGATAAGTGTTATAATTTGATCTTGTTATAAATATATTAGAAATGGCATTTTCAGTGGCTCTACATAATGGAAATACAAGACTTTCTGTTGACTGTATAATTGAAGCTATAAAGAACTGTGAATTTATTTATAAGTCTGTGAGAGGGAAACATGCAAAATTATTAGAAAGCTTACTTTCAGAGAACCTACTTTCAGGAGGAAAGAGTAGGGTATTAAGTTTTCCTAATAAATGATAGTGATGGGACAATTTCATCTGTATATAAAACATTTGAATTTAAGTATAGATTTTTTGAGTATTAAATGATATAATTTGATTACAAAGATATAAAAAAAGATTATAAGTAAAATTAGAATGGGGCGATGAATAAAATTATGATAAAACCTAAAGTATTAAAAAAAGGTGACAAAATAGCAATAGTTAGTTTATCAAGAGGATTATTAGGGATGCCATTTTGTAAACACGAATTAGATATTGCTATTAGGAGGTTAAAAGAATTAGGTTTAGAACCGGTAATCATGCCTAATGCTTTAAAAGATGTAAAATATTTAGAAGAACACCCTGAAAAAAGAGCTTCAGATTTGAAGCAAGCTTTTATGGATGATAGCATTAAAGCGATTATAACAGCAATAGGGGGTGTTGATACTTATAAATTAATTCCATATCTTATGGAAGATGAAGAATTTAAAACAGCTGTTTTAGATCATCCCAAGATATTTACTGGATTTTCGGATACTACTAATAATCATTTAATGTTAAATAGAATAGGTTTAGCAACATTTTATGGACCTTGTTTATTAGTCGATTTGGCAGAACTTGATGAGGAAATGTTACCTTATACAAAAAAATATTTTGAAATGTTCTTTGTAGAAAAAAATGGTTTTGAGATAAAATCTAGTCCTATTTGGTATAGTGATCGAGAAAGTTATTCTGAAAGCGAAGTTGGCAAACCAAGAATTTCTCATAATGAAGTGCATGGTTTTGAAACATTAAATGGTTCGGGAGTTGTTAGCGGAAAATTATATGGTGGATGCATAGAAAGCATTTATGATGCTTTAACTGGAGTTAATTTTCCTGATGAGCATGCAATATATGAAAAATATAAGATATTTCCGTCAGAAAAAGAATGGCGAGAAAAAATCCTATTTTTAGAAACTTCTGATGTTTGTTCTCCGCCAGAAGAGTTGGAAAAAATGTTAATAGAATTTAAAAATCGAGGAATATTTGATTGGGTTAAAGGTATTATAGTAGGTAAACCTATTGATGAAAAATATTATGATGAATATAAGAAAATATATAGAAAAGTATTTTCTGATTTGAGAACTCCTATTTTATATAATGTAAATTTTGGACATGCTGTTCCTAGATGTATATTGCCTTATGGTGCTGAAGCAATTGTTGATTATGATAACAGAAAAATAATTATTAATGAGCCTATATTTGACATTTAATATATAAATTATGATAAGGTTTATGAATTGTAATAAATTTATAAGTTTTTTTATTGAATACAGAATATTGAATATGTAGTTATGAAATTGATTTTTTTAATAATTTTAGGTTTTGATAATAAATAAAAAATAGTATAAATTATTGAGTAAATATAAAAAATATGCTATAATACGAAACGTAAGTGCTATAATAGTGATAAAATTAATAATATGCTTTCTGTTTATAAAAATAATAAGGAGGAAAAGTAAATGAAGAAAAAAATTATAATTGCAGTTATAGTTATTATATTAGTAATAGTTGGAGTTATTGGGTATATAGTTGTTTCTGATTTAGGTCAGGAAAATAAATTAAAATCTGAATTATCAGAGTTAAATGATTTAGTAAATTCTGAAACAATTGATACAGATGAGGTTAATGATAGATTGGATCGAATTGTTACAAAAGGTGATTATGCAAAAGTAGAGGATGCTTTTAAGACCTATTTAAGAAATAGTTTTGATAATATTATAGATATTGTTAATATATTAAATGATGAGAAGATGGTCACATTATTGACAGCAGAAAATTATCAAACTGACGGTAAAGACTTTATAGAATCAAAAAATTATATTGCTATCACAAAAGAAAAATTAGAAAATTGTAAAGAAAAATATTCAGAGTATATGACAAAAGAAAAAGCAATGAGTTATATTGAAAACAAGGGATTAGATAGTTATTATGTAGATTTATATGAAGATGAATTTATAGGTGATATGAATTCTATTGAAGATACAACAGTAGAGGATTCTATCGATGAAATAATTGATCTTTTAAATATATCAGAAAAAGTTTTAAACCTTTTATCTAATAATAAAGAGAGTTGGACTATTGAAGGCGAAAATATCGTGTTTTCAAATGATAGTGTAGGAAATCAATATGACGAATTAATAAATTCTATAGGCTAGTATTTTATAATTTAATTATTTAAATAACAACTAGTAATTTATAGGGGAGGAAAATTAAATGTTAGAATATTTTTTGGCAATAGGAGGATTAGGGCTAGGTTTTATAATAGGTATGCTATATTCTGATTATAAGTATAAAAAAAGAAAAAATAAAGATATAAATGAATGTTAATTGTTGCATACTGTCAAGTATAAATTGATAGTTTTCTACCATTACTTGATATTAAAAAATTAGAATGAAAAGCCTAGATTTTAAAATTAGAATAAAATAATTGAAGGAGGTACAAAATGAACATATTTATAGGATGTTCTTCTAGTAATGATATTCCAAAAGAATATTTCGATGATTGCGAAGTATTATTAAAAGAAATAATGAAGGGAAATAATTTAGTGTTTGGTGCTTGTAATTCAGGGTTAATGGGACTAGCGTATAATACTACACTTTCATCAAAAGGAAATATAACAGGGATTTGCCCTGAAGCTTATAAAGATGATTTTAAAACATTAAAATGTGATACAGAAATAACTACCAAATCAGTTAGCGAAAGAACAGATAGTGTTATATTATCTAGCGATGCACTTATATTCTTACCTGGTGGTATAGGAACAATTTATGAATTATTTACTGCTATTGAAAGTAAAAGATGTCATGAATTTGATAAGCCTATTGTAGTTTATAATTCTCATGGGTATTTTGATAAATTATTAGAATTTATGAGTAAAGTTTATAATGAAAAATTTTCTGGATTTAAAGATAAAAGAAATTATTTAGTAACGGATTCTATACCATTAATTTTATATTATATTAATAATTATGAAAGAATTAAAAAAAATGAAATAAAATCTGGATATTCATATGAAGAGCTTAATAAAATGTATAAAAAGCCAAATGGTCTTTCTGGAACTTCAGATGAAATTGATCCTGCATTAATGCAATTTGTAAGAAAAGAAGATGGATCAAACGTTTTAAGAAAAGTAAAAAAGATGTAACTATTCAGACCTGAAAATAAAATAATTATGAAAAGTAGCATCAAAAATGCTGCTTTTTCTTTCGATATATGAGATAATAATATAGTAAGGACAGTGATTATAATGGGAAGGGTAAGAGATTATCAAGCAGGATTATTTGACGAATTTGAAAAATTAAATAAAAAGTTAGATAAACTTATAAAAGAAAACAAAGAACAGTCTCTAACCATTTATAATTTAAATTTAACTATTAAAGCATTAAATAAAACTATTGAAGAAAAAGATAAAAAAATAGAATTACTTATTGAGGAAAATGAAAGACTAAAAAATAAAAATAATAAAAACAGTTCTAATTCTTCTAAACCATCATCAACGAATATGACTACACCAAAAAATAAAACAGGAGCTAATTTATATAATTATAGAATTAAAACTGGAAAAAGTATTGGTGGTCAAATAGGTCATGAAGGATATAATTTAAGCAAAGAAAAGATAGAAGAATTGGTTAAAAGTAAAAAGGTAGAATTAAGAACTAAAACACATATTATTAAAGGAAATACTAATCAAGCTGATACGATAAAGTATAGAATAGGAATAGAAATTAAGCCATATGTTGAAAAACATATTTTTAAGCATAGAAAAAATTCAAAAGAAATACTACCAAAAGAATTCTATACAGATGTTACATATGACAACAGTATTAAAGCATTAAGCATAGAATTAGGAGCGTATAATGTTATTTCATTTGAAAGATTATCAGATTTTTTTAGTGTAATTACAAAAGGCATTATCAATATATCAAATGGAACATTGGTTAATTTTGGATATGAATTTAGTGATAAATGTAAAACAACAATTCAGAATTTAGAACAAGATATATTAAATAGTAAGAATATAAATACAGATGAAACATCTAGTAAATTCAATAAGAAAAACATGTATGTGAGAAACTATAGTAATAAACATACAGTGGTATATAAAGCTCATAAGAATAAAGGACATAAACCAATAGAAGAAGACAATATATTAACTAGATTTAGTGGTGGAATTATGGGCGATCATGATACTACTTTATATAAATATGGAACAAAAAATTATGAATGTAATATTCATCTAGGAAGGTAT
>JAGHHB010000025.1 GCA_017887885.1 Bacilli bacterium
ATTGAACACAGTACAATGTAATTCATCCGTAATTTCAGAGATTTGTTCGTTAGATACCCATTCGACACTAAAATTACCTTTTTCTTCTTCATCTAAATTAGGATCTTTTTTATTATCAGATATAAGTTCAAATAACAAGCCAGTAGCATTAATTACATATGCCTTATTTTTGTTGTATGCAAAATAATGATGACGTATAGGAAATGTACTTCTAATAAATTTTAGATCTGTATATCCAGTTTCTTCTTCAATTTCCCTTTGAGCACATTCTATATCACTTTCATTGTCATTTTTAGTGCCTCCCACAAAGAGCCTTCCGCCTTTATTACCCCAGTTAATAGTTAAAAATTTATTTGTTTTAGGATTATATAAAACAGCAACTATGCTATTTTTAGAATATTCATTATCACTTGGAGAACCGGTTTCTTGTTGTAAAACAGGGATAATATCGATTCCAAATTTTGTTGCAAATTCAAAATCTCTTTCATCATGTGCAGGTACTGCCATTATTGCACCTGTACCATATGTTGCTAAAACATAGTCAGAAATCCAAATAGGAATTTCCTTTCCATTTACAGGATTTATAGCATATGCCCCTGTAAAGCATCCGGTCTTTTCCTTATTTAATTCGGTTCTTTCTAAATCAGACTTAGCAGCAGTCTGTAATTTATATTCCTTTACTGCCTCTTTTTGTGTATCGGTTGTAATTTCATCGACAAGTTCATGTTCAGGAGAAAGGACACAGTACGTAGCGCCAAATAATGTATCCGCTCTTGTTGTAAATACAACAAATTGCTTATCACTATCCGATACTTTAAAAGTAATTTCTGCCCCTATTGATTTCCCAATCCAATTTCTTTGAATTTCTTTTGTCGATTCAGGCCAATCTAGTTCATCTAAACCTGAAAGAAGTATTTCTGCATATTTAGGAATATCCATAACCCATTGTTTCATGTTTTTTCGAACAACAGGAAAACCTCCTCTTTCACTTTTACCATCTATAACTTCATCATTGGAAAGAACACAGCCAAGTTCTTCACACCAATTAACCGGCATATCAACATATTTAGCAAGCCCATCTTCATAAAGTCTTTTAAATATCCATTGTGTCCATTTATAATAATTAGGATCACTTGTAGCTATTTCTTTACTCCAATCATAAGAAAATCCTAGTGCTTTAAGTTGACCCTTAAAAGTTGCGATATTCTTTTCAGTAAACCCACTTGGATGATTACCAGTACTTATTGCATATTGTTCAGCGGGAAGTCCAAATGAATCCCATCCCATAGGATGAAGAACATTATATCCTTGCATTCTCTTCATTCGGGCTATAATATCAGTCGCAGTATACCCTTCAGCATGCCCAGTATGAAGACCAACCCCAGAAGGATAAGGAAACATATCTAAAACATAATATTTAGGTTTGGTAAAATCATAAATATCCGTTTTAAAAGTATTATTTTTTTCCCAATACTCTTGCCATTTTTTTTCTGTTTTATGAAAATTATACATTTTTATTTACCTCTCTTTCCCACCTTTTTAATCCTTTTTTGATAATATTTACCAAGTAATCCATAGCAAATAATAATAAGCAAAATAATAATTACTATTCCAAAAAGAAGCTGCCAAATCCACTTATCAAGTAAGCGATAAATAACAATATAGGTAAAAGCTACAATAAAAGTATTAATAAAAGCTGTCACATAAATAAATTGCTTATAATTAATTTTAGTTTGATCAAGTTTATATAAACTAACTAAATAGAAAAATTCTATTGGTACTTTATCCTTGTTATATTTCGTTTTCTTTCTTACAAAAAAAAGATAATTAAGTATGAAAATAAGTACATAAACAATTATAAATTCTAAAAAAATATTAAGTACTCCTCTCACAATAAATACCTCCATCTAAATAAGTATTATACTATGCTTTCTCAATATATTCAAGTAAATTAATAAATATTTTAATATACTTACTATCAAGTCCGCTCCTCTTTAACCTTCTGATTTTAATTCTCTTTTTTCTAATTTCTAAATCACTAAACAAAATTTTATCTATTTTTTCTTTAAGTCTAGTCTCAATTTGTAAGTCATACAGTATTTCCTTAATCTCCTCATTAATAACTCTAACTGAACTAACAAGAATATCTTGACCCTTTATATTAACTTCTATTTTTCTTCCGACAATCAAATTATCAATTTTAATAATGAAATCATTACCATCATAATAGCAATTATATTTAACTAGCTTATCGGAAATATTCACTTCTGTAATATTTTTAGTATTCTTAAATCGCAATATATAACTTCTTGTATTGAGCAAGTTTTTGCCATCTTTTTTTGTAATTAATAAAGTGTAATTATCTTTCTCATAATGATAGCTAAAACTCGTTATCATATATAAACCTCTTTTATAATTGTTACTATATCCATCATCTTCATATAAGTCATATTCCCCATTAGCTAGTGGATATATATTAAGCTCTAAAATACTAGGTATCTCCTCTTTAACAATTACACTCATCGGTATAATAGCTCCTGCTTTTACAAAGACTGGATAATCTTCATCACGATAAAAATTGTTATAACTTTTATTCCCCGTAAACTTTTTACCACTAAATAGATCAAACCAAATACCATTTGGGACAAAAACTTTTTTCATTACTCTATTAATTACCAGATTTTTCTTGCTAGTAATAGGAGCAACAAAAAATTCTCTTCCCCAGAAATACTGATTACTATATAATGGTTCGTCAACTATTTTTGGATAATCATAATAAAAAGGTTTAATTATTCCGTGTCCCGTTATATGATAGTTATAACTTTCCGTATATAAATAAGGTATTAAACGATATCTTAAATTAATATAATTAAGAGCATGTTTTTCAATAACTGAATTCCATTTCCATGGCTCTCTTTTATAATATTTTCCACCTTCACTTGCAAGTAAAAAAATAGGCGAAAAAACAGCAAACTGAATATATCGCAGATATAATTCATCTTCCTCAATACCACCAACATATCCCCCTATAGGATGAGCAATAAAAGATATTCCCATATTGTATGCCTGTAAATTGTATCTTGGAAGTAAATTCAAAGTAAACCAATTAACTAAAGTTTTTCCACTAAAAATAACCGGATAACGATGCGCTGCAACACCACAATTACGAGCCAATACAAGACCCCTCTTATTTTTAACTTCACTCTTTCCATGATGATAATGCATAAACTTCCACAGAGTCATTCTATCTAGAGGATTATTATAGTCAATGCTAAAAATATTAACATTCATGTTCTCTAAAGTATTTATAAATAAATTTAAATAAATCCCTAACTTTTCATTAGATAAAGGGATAAAACTTAACTTATCACCCTTATAATAATTACTAATTAGACTATAATCTAAACTATTTTTCTTTATTTCCAATTTAGGATTAATAGTTACTCCCAGTTCTATTTTTTCCTGTTCTAAAAATCTACTTATTCCTAAAAGATCAATTTGACTATTATTAGGAGTATAACAGTTAACATCGTCATGCCAACAATTACCTAATAAAAATATGGATATTGGAATCTTTTCATGATTAAACTTATTAACTAAATCTATAATATCCTTACCACTATACTTATCATTTTTATACCACCAAGCTCCAAGTGCGTAGCGGCAAATTAATGGTGGATATCCTGTCAAAGTAAAATAATCATCAAGACAACCTTCAAAGTCATTATTATATAAAAATAAATATAAATCCCTTTCATGATTATTTCTTTCTACAAAAGTATCATTATCGTCTAATACTAACGATTTAGAATCATCAATCACACAAAAACCATCTAAAGAATATAAACCTTTATCTAGAACAATTTTATCTTTAACACTATCAATCGAATAATTAATAGCTCTTAAATTCTTAACCTCTGGATTATTAATTTGCCACTCTTTATCCGTGCCATTAATCGAAGCCTTAAGATTACCCCCTAATACTCCTGACTTAAAAGGACTATCCTTAACATAAGTAACAGTAAAAATATTAGTCGCTATTTGTATTAGCGTATCACTTTCAGTAATTGCATATTCCACTTTGGGGAATTTTCTATTTATCACCAGCGAAGTAGGTCTATCTTCAAAAATACCACTTTCGCTATATTCCAGTCTAATTAAACGAGAAGATAAAACTGTAAAACGATACTTTTTCCCTATAATATAAGAGTCTTTATTACTAATTAAATTATCTTTTCTTTGAATGTAATAGTTACTCACATTAGCCATAAATCACCTTCTCTTTTTCTTTTTAGAATTATATTTTTAATTTAATTTATACGGATTTGATGCTGTTCCTGTTCCCGATAAAACAGAAGAAGAAAAATCTAAATAGACTGTTGGAAATATACCTAAATTCCAATAAGCTGAATCATAATTCAAGTTCCCCGTTGTATTAACATACCAAACATAATGCTCGTTACTAGAATACGGAGTAATAAGCCAAGCATAAGAAGTGCTAGTAGGACGCAAGACAGAATCCAGCCAATTTGTTGACGTACAACTAGAAACATTATACGAAGCAAGCTGACTCTGGCAGCTATTAAAATCAGCAGCATAAGCATAGTCTGATGGATATGGTAGTGCTACTTTTCCTTTCCATACCCCGTATGCATTACTACTTCTTTCGTACTGATATATCTGATCAGGATAGACAGAAGTACTATTATATCCTCCTAAATACCAGTCCATCTCCTCGATAAAAGCTCTAGTTATCGAATTCTTGAGACCCGTAGTTGTAAAGTCACAAGGGATATTTTCTTCTCCGCCATAATAACAAAGTCCCTTACCGCCATTATAGTATAAACTTCCTCCCACACTTTCACTATTATAGTTCGGGTTTAATAACTTCATGATTCTAGCTTTAGCCCAATTGTTTGTACCATAAATGCTACTAATTGGATTACTATTATCATAAGGATAATTTCCTATACTACTTCCCCTTACTATTTTTAAATTATCACCAAAAAGACCGATTATTCTCCATGTCTCACAGGTGGAGGCAGTTTGATTATTATAATCAGAACAATTAAAATAAAGATAATTACTAGGATTAGCACCATAATATCTAATATTCCCATCTACATCTTCCATTAAATTAACACTAGAAGCATAATCATAAGTAATACCATTGTTAATTACTGTCGTTTTAGAAGCACTACCATACATATTTTTTATCTTCTCGGCAATTGTTTCTCTATTTCCATCATAATTAGCTAATCCTAACTCCATCATTGTAGCTTCACATCTAATACCAATATCTAAAGCTTCACCACCAATACTTTTATCAGCGTCATCATTTATATCTAGCCATACATATACTGAAAAAAGCTGTTTATTAGTAAGTAAGGGAATATCCCCTTTTAAAAGAATTTTTTTGTCTTGTTTAATTCCCCTTAAACTACCACTGGAAATAATTTCTTCATCGCAAAGAACTACATATTTTAAAGCAGATGCTCTTCTCAAATTATCTCCTATTTCATTAACATCTAAATAGATATGCCCATATATATTATAAGTATCATTTTTCTTCCAAAGCTCAATATCAGCACTATTACCACCTGTATAATCTTCACTTTGATTAAGTACTTCATTTGTAATATCCTGTCCTTTAGTATAATTTATATAATAATCAAGGCCATAAGTAATTGTATTAATATTAGCATTGACATCACTAGCATATTTCCAAAGAGCATAACTGCCGCCAATTAAAAATATAAATCCAACAAAGCCCGCTATAATAAAAACACTCTTCTTACTAATAAGACCATTCATAAATTCTTACTCCTCTCCTTTATAGATTCTAACCTAATATAATGATATCATAATATAAAATAAAGTTCAAGAATCATTCCTGAACTTTTTTATTCTTTTTTCTAACAAAAGATAAGCTCCTGTTACCATTAAATAAAAGACAATAACTAAAATGCTAGACCCCAAAGTATTAGTATCCACTTTAACAATCAAAGTAAATAACACAAGCACTATACATAACAAGATATTATCATAAATAATATTTAAAATAGTATTAAAATTATTCAAAAAAGAAATCTTTAATTTTCTTTGAATAAAAAATAATCCAACTATCATACTGATAATATATCCTAAAATATTAGACATAATACTTCCAAATACCAAACTATATCCCATTCTATACATTGCAGCCACTAGTTCAATTTCAAATATCATCTTAACTAGTATACCCGAAAAAATAACCCCTAATACCCTTTTATTTTCATTACAAGCTAAACTAACATCTACAATAATATCATATAACAAATAAAAAAATAAAAGTGGAACAAGATAAAAAATAATATTATAATTATTTCCAAAAAGAAGATAATTAAATGGTCCCGATATAACAGATAATACTACACAAATTCGTAACAAAAAAGAAACTACTTTATTAATTAAATTATTAAACATACTTTCAGCCTTAACACTTTTATTTTTTAATTCCACTATCAAGCTATTTACTTTGCTAATATATAAAGACTTTATTATCAAATAAATAACATAAATAATTATAATACCAAAAAAATAAGTATCTGTAATCATCCTTCCAACATCATAGTAATTATAATTATATTTATTCATTAATACATAATACAAAATAATAATTGAAAAATATATATAAAATGGTTTAATAATCTTTAAAATAAGCATTGCACTATCTTTTTTTATAAATACTTTCCCATATTCTTTCAAATAATTAATTCTAATTTTTTCTTTATTTTTTATAATGTTTTTGTTATGTTTCCTAAATATTGTAAAAAATAATGTAAGAAATACAAAGATAAAAGCTATAATTCCCCCTAAATAAATAAACATAACTCCCCAGTAATCATTTAATTTAAATACTTTAAAAGAAAGAATTACCCCTATTATGTCAATAACAATTGTAATAAGAAAAAAGATCTCATTTAAATTGGTTCCTATCTTTTTATAACCCACAACTTCCAAATAACTACTCATTATCTTAACAAAAATACTATTCAGTAGAAAAGATACCGCTATTAAATTAATAATATTAAGTTTATCAATATTCATAATACTACCTAATAAATAAGCAAATATTCCCAAAAATAGCATTACTATAAAAGTCATTAATAAATAACATTTAAATATTTTATCCCTTAAGTAATAATTTTCTTGTTTATGATATTGCTTTAAAGCACTTTTATAATCAAAAGCTAAAAAAAGATTCATAAATATTGCTACCAAACTAAAGCTTACTGTCAGTAAAAATATATTATTATTTTTAGTCATATAATACAAAAAAATCATAAAGAAAAAGTATAAAATACCAATATACTTCCGCATATTACCACCTATTTAAATTATATAGTAAAAGTTCTCTTTTGTAAACATAGACTACTTATATTAATTGTTAAAAAATAAATAAAATCAGTAATTACCCTCACTATTAAAATTAATAAATCTAATGATTATAGCTAAAACATGTTTTTCATAAGATTTATTATTATAAAACAGAAAATTACTCTTCTAGACAAAAATTCAAAAAAATAGTTGCTATTTTCTTAATATTGTTGTATAATTTGTATTAGTTGATGTCTTGGTAGCTCAGCTGGATAGAGCAATCGCCTTCTAAGCGATCGGTCTGGAGTTCGAATCTCCACCAGGACACCATAGGGAAATTAGTCGAACTAATCGACTTAAATATATGAAAGGTTAATTTCGGTTAACCTTTTTTATATGCTCGAAAGGAGCCCGATAGTTATGCAGATAATAAAGGAAAAATTAAACATTGAAGAAACACTACATAAAAGGATTAAGAATATGTTAAGGTTTCTAAATAAGATGATTATTTATTTCACCTTGAAGCATAACTGCAAACATTGGACCGAATATATCCTTTAATGCATTTTGAACATCTTCAGTAGTTTCAGGTTGATATGTATCTAATATTGCTTATATTAATTGATTTTTATTATTATTTTTATTTCTCATACTTTTACCTCTTTCTTATATTTTATTATATTATAAAAAGTGTGTATTTTTCAACTTACACACTTTGTTTTTATACTATCATTAAGTAATAATTTTACCAATTAACCTTTCATTATTTAATCTGTATAGCATCTATTACTTTACCATTTCCAGCATAACCATTATTATAGTCATTAATATCATATCCAGAAACCCAAGGAAGCCAATTACCTCCTTTAACATGCACTCTATAAGTAGCATTTTTAATAGCTATACCAATTATTTCATTACCATACATTCCCGCATAATCTCCTCTTCCTATAACTGCTGGAAGCCAACCATTTTTTGTTTTAACGCGATACTCCAAATTATCAATAAATAAACCATCTATAGCTATACCAAAAATACCAGCATAAGTATTAGTATCTACATCAGAAATTCCACCACTATTGACATCTGTATACCACTTCTTATTAATTCCATGTACTTGATATTTTATCTTTTGACCAGTATACTTTTCGACATCAGATTTTTTTACATTAAAATAAGTATATGGGTTTGACCAATAACTAGAATTACCTCTACTTTCATCACCATAATAAGTATTATTTACTCTATTATCTAGATGAACATAATTACCATCTATATTCGCTATTCCGTTCAATTCTCTCAAATCGTAAGCTACACAAATAACTATCTTGCTAGGAATTATCTCTCCTTCGTTGTCATAGTAGACACAATCAGCCGCTAATCCTTCGCTATGACGCCCTGCAAAGCCACCTATTTGTATATCGTATTCTGGACATCTATACCCACTTGATATAATACATTTACTAGCATTTAATCTAGCAAAAATATGTTCCATTTTATAAATCAAATTTTCATCTATCTTTATTTGCTTACAGTGAGGACACATAAATTCTGCCGAATTAAAATGTTCACTCACTTGCTTTTTAATAGTTATCATATAACCTCACCACCATTCTAATATCTTGATAAACTATCATTCATATTATTATATAAAATATTATCATCATTGACAATTGAAAAATCACCAGTATCATAATAAAAAGCATCTATTAAAAAATAAATGCTTTTTATAAATTCTATTCAATATCATCTATATTCATCGTTAAAACTTCCTTATCGTTAACATAAAAAGATACCATCTCTAGATCGTCATACAAATCGCTAGCGGATAAACTAATTGTATATATGACCTCCTCTAAAATATTTTTATTATCTATACCATTAAGTAATAATTCATTAAAATTAAGTTTTAAAGTACTATCTATATATTCGTAATCGAGAAGAGATGCTTCTGAATTTAGATAACTCATAAGATTAGTCTCATATATAGGCGAACTACTAAGCTCCTTAATGATAACCTTAATTGGATCATCCCCTTTACCATTTACATATTTAGTAATGGGAACATAGTACTCTTCATCATTATAACTGTTGACATAATAAACAGTATAAGATTGAATATCACTCATTGTCACCAAGTCATAAGTTTTATTAATACCATAACTTCTATCTAATACTGTAGGAAGATTTTCTTTACTATTAGGAAGATTGGTAAGAACTTCCCCTTCTACCTTAATAATAACCTTATCAATACCATCAATATCCGTTAAAGTATAAACTATAGCTTCAATCATCTTTTTCTCTTCACTAGCCGCTATATCTAATAATTCTTTCGAAAAATCTATTGTTAAGACTTTATCTTTTAATTCTAACCCTAAAACACTAGTACCAGGTGGTATAATACTTCGAAAACCATTTGGAATAATATTAGATTTTCGACCGCCAATAATTAATCCTTCTAATAAATCATTGGCTTTATCTTTACCATCACAATTACAAGTTGGAATTGTAGTTCTTGCTACATAATCATTACTATCAACTAAATAAATCGTTGTAGCAGTATTATCATAAACATATTCAATGTCATCATTTTTAAGTTCTATCTCTTTCCTATTTTCTGGAATCAAGTAAATGATCAATAAAATTAGAGCTGCAGCAGTCGATACCATGATTTTCTTGATGGACATTCTTTTTAACATAAATATCACCTAGTAAAATATATGTAAATAATTACACGATAATTACTAAAAAAAGTCACATATGTGACTTATAAAGTTATTTCTCCTAATCTTATTAGTTCTACAACAGCTTGTGCTCTTCCCTTTACCGATAATTTTTGCATTGTATTAGATATATGATTGCGCACTGTCTTTTCACTAATATTTAAAACATCCGCTATTTCTTTTGTCGTTTTATTTTCAACTAATAGGGAAAATACCTCTTTTTCTCTTTTTGTTAGTATACCCTTACTCATAAATACCTCACTTCCCTTTTAGGGTGGTCTATGTCTACTCATAATATTGTATTCACACAAACCATTAAAGTGAGATAAAATTACCCATATTAATTAAATTTTACTGAAATATACATTTTTTCTGAAAACTCATCTTGAACTAAACGCATTATGTTATTTGCACTAGTTACAGACGAATCTTCTGAATTTAAAACCACACGGACATTATCACCGTCTATTTTAACAAAATTGTCACAGTTGCAAGCTTCTTTAATCTTCGCCTCTAGAGTTTCTTCCTTTGAAGAATTCTTATTAATTAATTTTAGCTCCTCAAAGGCGCTATTTTTCTCTTCAGTCGAAATATCTACATTTGTAAGTTTTTCTTTCAGTTCATTCATCTTTTCCATTACTTCAGTATCATCTTCCACCTTTAATGCCGCTATTATTGAAGATTCTTCTGTAGAAACATTTTTGTCTTCTTCTTCATCCTTTATTTCATTATTATTAGAAGTAAATATTTCATTGGGCATCGTAACATAGTAGATAGATAATACAAGCACTAAACTAAATAATGTTAAAAACCATAAATTTTTCTTATTTATCATCATATTCCTCTTCTTTCTAGTTAATTATATTAACTAAAAAAGAAAATATGAAAAAAAGAGAAATTAATTCTCTTTCTTCACTAATTAAATTCAAATTCAAGTTTATAAGCATCTTCTAAAATTATATCTCCTCCTGTAACTGTATTATATTCTTCACCAGGAGCAAACTGCTTATCCACCATCACATAGAACTTATTTATTTTATTACCCGTATTATCTTTTACTATAATATTAAAACTATTCATATACTTATCAGTATCACTATCATTTCTTATCGTCAAATAAATTTTTGAGTTATTATTCACTCGGTCTGTTTCAAAAGAAACATCGGTAATTTTAAAATCATTATAAATGACATCATCAGAATTACCCTCATTATCAATTATTACTTCATAGTCATTATTAGAAGTTGGTCTTGTTTTACTAACAAAAATTACTATCAAAGTCGTCACAATTAAGACAATCAATATGATTAAAATTATTTGTAGTTTCTTATCCCTATTTTTTCCCATTATTCCTCCTAATCATCTTTCACTAAATATGTATAATTTACTTGACTTCCACTTGGATTAACTCTTTTAGAACATGTTTTATTACCAACATTATCAGTCGCACACGACCATAACTCTAAATAATTTGAATAACAATCATAATATTCACTACACTGCGTTGTCTTTGTTCCAGTATTACCACTATAAGATTGCGCACCATTAGTAATTCCACAATTATTTTTAGCTTGTGAATCACTACAACTTATATATGTAGGTTCAGCAAAAGCATTGACACTTCTGTTAAGACCAGATTCATTGTCACTATAATTGATATCCCACAAATCTTTTCTCCAAGCAGTTATACTAGATGAAGGTAAGTTAACAATTGGGGCCACATAATCCAATTTAAAATAAATTCTTACTTCTAAAGTTGAAATTCCATCAGTATCATCAATTCTAATAATTCTATGACCACCAGTTTCAACACTCATCGTTCCATTTGTTTCTTTACTGTAAGTACCCCAATTGCTTTCATCAAATTGGCTATGGGTCTTATTATCATAATATACACGTAATGTATTTAAAGAATTAGTACTCCAACTAACAATAGGTTTTTTTCCACTCCATCCAATTCCTTGACATGATGAGGTAGTACAACTATTAGTGCCTATGTCTGTGCAGGAAGAGGAATTACAAGTAATATTTACTCTTTTCGTTCCGCCATTACTATTTGAATATGTCTGCTTAAATCCATGCGAAGAAATAGAAATAGTTAAACTTGGTGGTGGAGCAGCATTTTTTACTATCGAATAATAAGTAACATTACTTGTTAAATTAACACTCGCTCCACTTCCCACACTCGCACTAGTAGCAGATGAATTAGTATTCCAACCAACTGCAATATAACCTGTCTTAGCTGTTAATGTTGGAGCTGTAATATTGCAGCTACTAGACTGCGTATTACCATTGTAAGCTTCTGCTATTGTACAGCTTTTACTTCCTGAACTTGTAGTAGCAGTATTAGCATCTTGAATCTTAAATGTTGCCGTATAGGTTTTAGACGGTTTTTTAGTTATTGAATAATATGTTATATTGCCCGAAATATTTAGACTAGCTCCACTTCCCACACTTGCACTAGTAGCAGATGAATTACTGTTCCACCCCACTACATTATATCCTGTCTTAGCTGTTAATGTTGGAGCTGTAATATTGCAGCTACTAGACTGCGTATTACCGTTATAAGTTTCTGGTATTGTACAGCTTTTACTTCCTGAACTTGTAGTAGCAGCATTTACATCTTGTATTTTAAATGTTGCCGTATAAGTTTTAGAAGATCCCTTTGTTATAGCATAATATGTAGTATTAGAAGAAAAACTTTTACTATCGTTGACATCCCAAGTAGATGTTTTAGCACTTTTATTAGTATTCCAGCCAATAACTGTCGGCGTACTGCTCGATCCTGTTATTTGTGGTGCCGTAATTTTACATGATGTTTCATTATTGTATACATTACAGCTATCTGTTGTCTTACCAACCGATAGAGCACCATTCTTATTGAAAGTTACCGTTATTTTTTTATAAGTAATTGGATAATAGGCAATATTACCAGTAAGTACTATTCTATCGCCACTATTTAGTTTAGCACTTGTTGCTGTTTGACTAGTATTCCAACCAACTACTGTATACCCACTACGAGAAATAGTAGGAGCTTTAGTACTTGCAGTACAGCTACCACCTTCTTCAGCATCACAGGAAATAGTTATATTCTTCTTACCACCATTTATTGTATCAGCTAATCCCAAATAAAAGGTAGCGGTATATGTAACTAAATTTTTCTGAATTAAAATATCCTTACTAGATTCTTTGTAATTATTACTATCATCTGCGATGCGTGTTGTTACTTTTACCGTAAAATTTTGATCTGGATATTGTAAATTAACACTTTTTAATTCAGTTTTATACCAAGTATCTTTTTCGACTGTCGTCACTGCTTTAGAACTGCAACTAAATACATTATTATCATCTAATTCACACTTAAAAACATCTCCAATTGACATAGTATCTACAGATGATTTAAAATAATAGCCAGGATTAACTCTAATATTTGTATCATCATAATTTATAATTACACCATTTCGTCCTTCTTTGACTATTTCAGGTAAAGTAAATTCTTTCGTTTTATACGCCTCTGTCTTAGTACAAATATAACTATTTCTTTCCGTTGTCATACATATTCTTGCATAATAGTTAGTATTATTCTTAAGATCTTCCATCATACAGACATTACCTTCAATACGCCCCTTTTTATCTAAATTATTTGAATTAAGACCATATAAACACTCATATTCTTTGCTACTTTCAGCAACTCCATCAATAAATTTTAAATCTATTTCATCAGTATAAGAAGTACTTCCTTCAATTTCAGGAGCTGTGACCTCTTCATTTTTTATTTCACCCGTACATATTTTATAACTATCAAGAGACGAATCATCAGTTATTTCTTCTTTTTCTACTACTGAAGTCATCTTATCCTTCATCACTATAACATAAGTAGAACTAGTAAAGCCGTAATCCTTTTTGAGAGTATCTTTCGAACTTAATAGACCTTTATTAATAAGTTCTTGAATAGTAACACAAAAATACTTATAATCATAATCGGCAACTTCTTTCCACTCTTCGTCACTATTCTGTTCTGTCGCATATAATCTTGCGGCATCTTTTATATTATTGGAAGTTAATGCTAAAGCTTTTTCTTTTGAATTATTAATAGAAGTAATAATGCCATAAGTAGAAATACCCACTACCAAAGCAACAATTGCAATAGTAACCAATAATTCAATTAAAGTAAAACCTTTCCTATTCATTATTAATCCTCCATATCATAACTTAATTATACAATAAAACTCCCAAAGAAGCAATAATTTTATTCTAATAAGCAAAATAGTCTAGATATATTTTATTGATTTGCTTTAAGTTATACTCTAACAGGATTAAAATCAATTTCAATATTTACTTTGTTATTTTTTTGATAGATTTTATCAATAAATTTAAGACAGCTCATTAGCTTTTGATCATTTCGATATTTAATAATAACTTGATAATGAAATGTACGATTAACCTTAAAAATATTTGCCGCAGCAGGCCCCAATAAAATAGTTTCATGTTCCAAATTATTTCGTAAATATTTCACTATCTTATCTGCCTCTCTTAAAGCAAGAGAACTATCACTTGAAGATATCCCAATAAGGACCATATAATAATATGGAGGATATTTAAGCATTTTTCTTATTCTCATTTCCTCTTTATAAAATCCTAAATAATTATGTCTTTCAGCTAGTTTAATACTATAATGTTCAGGATTGAATGTCTGAATAACAACTTCTCCCTCACGTGAAGAACGCCCTGCTCTTCCAGCAACTTGAGAAAGTAATTGAAAAGTATTTTCACTCGCACGAAAATCAGGAATCAATAAACTATTATCTAAAGAAACAACTCCCACTAACGTAACACGCGGAAAATCTAAACCTTTAGCAATCATTTGAGTCCCAATTAATATATCATACTTGTATTCTCCAAAATCGTCTATTATTTGTTGATATGAGCCTTTTTTAGTTGTTGTATCAACATCCATTCTAATTATTCTAGCATTATATAGCTTCTTTAACTCTTCTTCCAATTTTTCCGTTCCTAAACCATAATCTTTCAAATCATTACTTCCACAAACGGGGCATTTATAAAGCATAGGTACTGATGTACCACAATAGTGACATTTTAAATTATTACTTACTTTATGATAGGTATAAGTAATATCACATTCAGGACATTTTGCTACATAACCACAATTCTTACAACTAATAATTGAAGAATAACCTCTTCGATTTAAAAGTAAAATTATTTGCTCCCCTTTTGCAAGACGATCCTTTATTTTTAACTTTAATATTTCTGATAATATAAAATTTTCTTTCTTGAACTCTCTTTTCATATCGACAATTTCTACTTTTGGAAGCACACTATTACCAGCCCTTTTAGTTAAAGTAAGAAGAGTATATACCCCGTTAGCAGCTCTAGCCATTGTCTCTAAAGAAGGAGTTGCTGACCCTAATAGAACTGGACAGTTATGATATTTACTTCGCCATATGGCAATATCTTTAGCATTATATTTAGGATTATTTTCTTGTTTATAAGAGGCTGTATGTTCTTCATCAATTATAATAATTCCAAGACTCGAAAAAGGAGAAAAAATTGCGCTACGCGTTCCAATAGCAATCTTCGATTTTCCCAAAGTAATTTTTCGATATTCATCATATCTTTCACTATCAGAAAGTTTAGAATGAAGTACAGAAATAATATCTCCAAATCTAGATATAAATTTCCCAACAATTTGGGGAGTTAATCCAATTTCTGGAACTAACACAATTGCAGATTTATCTTCTTGTAAGACTTTCTCTATTATATCCATATAAATTTCTGTTTTTCCCGAACCTGTAACACCATAGAGAAGAAAAGTATTAGCTTTTCCTAATGAATTAATAATAGCTAAAGAAACATTTTCTTGTTCCATCGTAAGCTTAACTTTCTTATAATCATACTTACCGCTATATTTATACCTAGTCTCTTCCTCATATACAATAAGAGCCAAGTTATGCCTTAAAATAGTATTAATACTACTATTCATTTTTTTTATAGGGATATCATTCTCTTTAAGACTACATAGAATTTTTATTTGAGCATCATATTTACATTTACTAATATAATTATCTATTTCTTGAGTGCTTGTATTTCTTCTTAAGTATCTATTATACTTTATTTTAATATTTGTATTAGCCTGTGCCTTTAAAGCTTTCGGTAACATAACTTGATATGCCGCTACTCGAGAGCAAAGTAAATTATCAGCCATATACTTGCCAAGAATTAACATTTCTTCATTTAATACTGGCTCATCATCAATAATTGATATTATATTCTTAACCTTTTCCTTATCAAGTAAAATATTATCAGTAATATCGAGAACAAAACCTTCTATTTGCCTTTTTCCAAAAGGAATTTTTACCCTAATACCGACTTTTATCCTATCTGTCAATTCATTAGGAACATGATAAATAAAACTTTGATCAACAGCTTTAGCTGCCAACTCACACAATACAGCTACATACATATTTAACACCCAAAAATATTATAACATAAAAATATTAAGGTATGTCATATTTTCTATAACCATTTACTACTCGTAATATTTAATATTTTCATCTCTTCATATTCTTCAGTAAAACTAGTAATTCTCTCTATTAAGTATTTATTAATATCACTACTACTTAAATCAGTACCATTAATATCAATTCTATCTTTTAAACCATTTCGAAATTTATTATCTCCGATATACAAATATAAACTACTATCTATTTGTGACATAATTTTAAGCTCTTCTTCCTTATTAATATCACAAGCAAAAACAAGATCTTTATACCAATAAATCAAATCCATTGTTACCTTATCATTATAATCAAATTCATAATTAGTAATTTCATCATAATGTGGACAACTAGCAAATATTTTTTTAATATTGACACATTCTGTAGTTTGTATCTCGATCATAATTTTCTCCTTAATTATTCTTTTACAATTAAAGTATAGCAATATAATATATAAAAGTAAAGAAAAAGCTACTCTTTCGACATACTTAGCTATTTTTCTCAATATAATAATATAAATTTGTAGTATTATACAAAAAAGTATAATAATTAAATTACAGTTCTATAATTAATTATTATACTTTTTTAATATCAAAAAAATAGCTTTAAGAAATTAAAATATAAAAATTTTATTATAAATATTTATCTATTTTAGTAAGCAATTTATCTTTATCAAGTGGTTTTAATACATAATCACTAAACCCATATTTTTTATATTCATCATTATATTCAATATCATTATTTCTGCTTAATAAGATAACCTTTGTATTAAAAGTTCTTATTTCACGTAACTTTTTCATTGTTGCATAGCCATTTAGAGGTTTAAGATCTTCATCAAGTAATATAAGATCAAATTTCTCTTTATTTCTAATTTTATCTAATAATTCTTTCCCAAGTTTTACCCTTTCAATCTCAATATTAGTATCTGTCAATAATTTTCTTAATATTTTTTCACTAAAATCACTGTCATCCACTAACAATATTTTTTTAGCATCATATATTTTTTCATACTTATTTTCTGTTTTTTCGGCAATTATTTGATCTAATATTACTTTTATTATTGTACCTTTACCATAAGTACTACTTGGTATAATTGCCCCTCCCATTAAGGTAATTACTTTTCTTGCTGTATATAAATTATTCTTCAAATTATTCTTTGTAATTTCTTCTTTATTTTTATTAAAAATTCTCTCAATTTCTTCAGATTTGATACCAATTCCTGAATCTTCTATATTTATTATCAGTCTACAAATATTTACTTTTTTGACAATACTGATACTTAACTCAATATAACCCTTTTCTGTATATTTAATGGCATTATCTAAAATAGTAACAAGAACATTTTTTACCCCAACACTATCACCATATAGGTAGTCAGGTAAATCACTAGCAATATCACTTCTAAATTCTAACCCTTTTTTGTTAGCCTTATCTTTATATAATGATATTAATTCTTTAATAATAAGCTTAATATTATATCTATCATTATATATTTTAATATTAGCGGCATCTAAACTAGAAATATCTAATATTTCGTTTGTCATCGTTGTAAATTTAGAAGTACTCGCTTTTATATCTCTAACCGAAGTATCAATTTCATTTAAATCTATATCATTACTACCAATCTCATTTATAATATTATCCGCTGAATCATCAATATCTTTGGTAATATCTCTAATCTCATTAGTCATATTATAAAGAAACATCATTTTTTCCTCATTAGCATTATCACTTATTTCTTTGGATTTATGAACTTCTTCGAGCATTTTTATATCTGGATTTTCAATAGTAAAATACATTATATAGCACATAAGTGCCAAAACCAAATCATAAATAATCATTCCAGGAAACAACAACGTAAAAAAGTATAAAAATATTAGTATAAAGAATACCAGAAAAATAGGTAAATATCTTCGATCAATTTTCTTTATATTAATAATAGCAATAAATAAAGAGGCACCTAGTAAAAAGGCAACCATAATATACCCTAAAGTAGAAGTAAGCCCTGTTACATTAGTAACAAGTCCAGCATCAACTAATTCAATATTAGTAAAGAGCATCACTACTGCAAATAACACATTGACAAGAGTCAACACTAACGTCAATTTTTTATAATTAGATTTTATTTTATCATAGGTAATTATCATCGTATAACAAAATAAACAAGAAAATATAACCACAAATAAAGTTGATAAAATTTTATTCAAAAAATTAAAAAGTGAATAATAGTTGTTTACAATATCCTCAAAAGTATTTGCGGAACATATAAAATGAATGGTAGTATCTATTAAAGAAAATAATAAAGAGGCAAGTAAAATAATTTTGTATGGTCTATTTTCAACTAAGTCTAATCTCTTCTTGGAAAAATAAATTACATTTAAAATAACAATAAAAATAAGCGAAACTAAAGGAATCTCAAATTCTAAACTCATGTCATCTACCTACTTTCATTTAAATTATAACATATAAAGAACAAAAAAAGAAGAAAAATTTTATTTATTTTTCCAATTTTCCTTCATATAATTACCAAAATCATATCTTCTTGCCAAAGTTTTAGCCCTTTTATATTCTTCTAACAATGGCAAATAATAAGCTAATTTTTCAGAAGTTGCATCATTTAAATCTATTTTATCGAGAAAGCCCCAAACTTCATCAAAAGTTGGACTAGGATCAACGCCTCGATAACTAGTTAATTCCTGCTCCCAAGCCTCATAAGATGACCATTTAACTTTAAAATACTCCCGTCTACGTGATTCCATAAAATCTCTCATAGGATCACTGCCAAGTTCACTTCTTTTTGTTTCTTTAGTATGGTTCTCAATTTGAAGAAATCGCATTTCCGCTATACGATCTCGTAGTGTTTCAAGAGCTTCTTTTTTACTCATATTATCTACCGCTATTGGATTACCCACATTAATATAGATTTTAGAATCTGGAGCCAAAAAGTTAGATATTGGAACAACTTTAGCATGAGTAGCTATAGCTAACTTATAAAAGCCGGGAAAAAACTGTTTAACTAGCAAATTTGCACTATTATTGTAGCTACCTTCAGGAAATAATAGCACACTAACTCTATTTCTTAATAAATATTCCATCATTTTCAGTGATTCATGTCTACTTTCAGCACTATCTCTATCGACGTATATTAAACCATTAATCCAAGCAGCATACATTTGAGGATTATGTTCTAATTGATCTGTTGTCCCAATTAAAACATACGCATTTCTATCTAGTATAGCTAAATCAGATATGATATCTTCAATGTGTGAATGCGAAGAGCAAAAAATATACGGACCTTCGTCTAAAATCGGATAATGCTCTAAAACAATTTCTCCTTTAGTATTTTTTTCTAAAATCCATCTAAAAAAGGGATTTATAAAACTTCTAACATGAATTCCAAAATCTGTTGTAAAATTTTGGGCTGTCTTGTTTTCCAAACATTTTAAACCAGTATTAAACATCTTATCTCCACCCTCTAAAATTAAAACAGCATGAAAAATGCTGCTTTACTATTCACTTTTTTTAGATACTTTTTTAGAAGCTTTTTTTTCTTCATTAACTTTATTTACTTCTTCTTTTAAAGTATCTGCTCCTTTATAAAAACCACATTTAGGACATGCTCTATGAGGTCTAATTTTCGCTCCACAATTAGTACATTCCACTAAACTATTAGCGGTAATCTTATAGTGTGTTCTACGCTTGTCTCTGCGCGTTTTACTTACATTTCTAAATGGAACTGCCATCTTCTTCACTCCTTCCTTAGTAATTCCTCTAAATCATTTAAAGGATTATTTTCTATTTTTACATCTTCCTCTTTAATAAGACGCCATCCATCACCCTGTAATTTGACATTTTCATTTTTGGGATTAACCACTCGAAGAGGAATCTCCACAAGAATATTTTGCCATAAAATTGGCATAATATCAATATTTTTTTGTGAATTTATGATATTTTCTTCTAAATTTTCTCTAATCTCACTACTAAAAGTATATTCAAAATCTTCTAAAGTTATATCATCGGGCAAAATTAAAGTTCCCTCTAGGATACCTTCCAAAACTAAACTATCATCAACAAGTTTAGAAATACATCCACTAAAATGTATCTTATTCACTCTTCTAATAGTAGTATTTTGCAGATACTCATCAGAAAATTCTATCCAACTACTTATATCAATCTTATTCTTTCTGTTGCTAATAAGATCAGCTAAATCAATAATCATAATTTCACCTGCCTAATAATTATATACTATTTTTTCCAAAATAGCAACTATTTTCATTGGAAATTCTCTAATGTAATATAAATTCCAACATACACCATAATGACCCTATCAATTATGTAATACTATTATGACAGATTATTGCACACGCATATAAAGATCACAATTACATGAAAATGTGCATTTTTTTACAAAATACACATTATTTATCATAGTCCATTAATTATAATACTTTATTAAATCATAACAAACTAATATCTGTCAAAGACAATAATTACTATTCCTCATAACTATTATTGTCATCTTTTTTTACTAAAACTTCTCTCGGTTTAGAACCATTCTGCGGTCCAATAATACCTCTTTCTTCTAAAAGATCGACAATCCGTGCTGCACGATTATAACCAATTCGATACTTTCTTTGAATTAAAGAAGCCGATATTTTTCCAAAATCTATGGCAAAATTGACAATATCATTATAAAGGGGATCATCATATTCTTCTTTTGATTCATAACCATCATCGTATTTATCCGCATCTGCCGATAAGTTTTCTCCCCTATCTTCTGTAAGAGAATGATCATAATTAGCTTTTTGCTGCGATATTGTGAAATCAACAATCTTCTGCAATTCTTCATCGCTCACATAAGCCCCTTGTATTCTAATTGGAACATTTTCTCCCATCGGCTTAAATAACATATCACCTTTTCCAAGTAGTTTTTCTGCTCCAGTTTGATCCAAAATTGTTCGAGAATCAATTGAAGACGATACAGAAAAAGAAATACGCGATGGAATATTAGCTTTCACAACACCAGTAATTACATCAGTAGAAGGCCTCTGTGTTGCCACAATTAAATGAATACCTGCAGCCCTTGCCATTTGTGTAATACGCATTATTGAGTCTTCAACATCTTTAGCGGCAACCAACATAAGGTCCGCTAATTCATCAATTATAAATACAATATATGGCATCTTCTGATAATCTTTATTATTTTCACACATCTTATTATAAGAAGCAATATTTTTACATTTAGTGTCTTCAAATACTTGATATCTTCGTTCCATTTCCGCAACAATATTTTTAAGAGCAATCGAAGCTTTTTTAGGATCAGTAACGACTGGCGTTAGAAGATGTGGTACCCCATTATACATTGAAAGCTCTACTTTTTTAGGATCAACCATAACTAATTTTACTTCATCGGGTTTCGTTCGCATAAGAATCGAAGCTATTATACAGTTAACACAAACTGATTTACCACTACCAGTCGCACCAGCAATTAAAAGGTGTGGTGTTGCATTAATTTCTGCCCATTTAACTGCTCCCATAATATCCTTCCCTAATCCGACAGCTAGCAATGTCTTTTCGTTAGCCTCTGGAAGCTTACTAAGTACTTCCCTAAAAGATACTGCCGAATTAACTTTATTAGGTAGTTCAATACCAATTGTACTTTTTCCCGGAATCGGTGCCTGGATTCTCACATCTTTAGCGGCTAAATTAAGCGCTATTTCTTTTTGAATAGATAAAAGCTTATTTACTTTAGTTCCCGCTTGTAATTCTAACTCATACTGTGTGACTGATGGTCCAATATGACATTCTTTTATTTTACCAGGTATATCAAAATCTAAAAGTACCTTTTCTAAAGTAGCAATATTTTGTTTTACTAACTCTACATTTTCTTTATCATTGCCACTTTTAGATAACTTTAATAAAGTTAGAGGCGGTAGTTTATAATTAACATTAATTACAGGATTTTTATCAAGAGGAGTATTATCTTCTATGTTATTATTCAAATGATTAGTAGGACTAGAAGCCGTCTTAATAGGAATATCTGGTTCATTAACATCTTTATCTAAAACTTTTTCTATATCTTTAGCACTGGAAACAATAATTCTTTTATCAATTTCTTCATCTTCACTATCTTTCTTTTTAGGTTCCTTCTTCTTTCTTTTAGGAAGTTTTATCTTCTTTAATAACTCAATCAAACTAGTATTAAATAATAAAATTACTCCTATCACAATCATTGTAACAACCACAATAGTCGTTCCATCTTTAAATAAACTATAAAAAGCAAAAGTAAAAAGCGCTCCAATAATTCCACCACCACTATTAGATATTGCCGCAGTACTTTTAAATGTTAATAATAAATTGTTAAAAGTTTCTGTAATAATCTTTAGACCTTCTTGTGAATTGTTTATAATATATTTAGTATGCAATAAGATCAAAAAAGCAATAACTATAACGTATAATCCTATCCATCTCAAACTGAAAAAATCTGGGCTCTTTCTTTTGACGATAAGATAACCACCCAAAAGAAGTACAGAAACTAACAGAAATATATAAATATTTCCAACCAAAAATACCGCAAAAGATCTAATAAAGTTCCCAGCAGGACCATAACCACCAATTCCAATAATAGCCGATAAAATTAGAATAATTCCTATTACTTCATTACTATATTCAAACTTCTTTTTTTCACTATCTTTTTTTTGTTTCTTTTTAGCCATACTATCAATCCTTCTATCACTAATAATTATAACATTACTTTCCTTAAAAGTAAATTAAAAAAGTACTATATAACAATATTATAATATCTTTAGATACTCATAAAATCTAAAAAAATAATTCCCATTTAATTAGGGAATCATCTTTGAAAATTCATGACTTAATTTGCCTTTTTGTGCAATTCTTGACAAATGATTGAACTTATAAAATTAGCAATCTCTATTTTTCATAATCACAATTTGTACATTTAATCTTATCTTTCTTTTCTACCAAAATACTCTGACATTTAGGACATCTTTCCTTTAAAGGCTTATCCCATGTTGCAAAATCACATTGTGGATAATTCGAACAGCCATAAAAAATTTTACCTCGTTTAGTTTTCTTTTCTACAACCTTACCATCACATTTAGGACAGTCCATAATTTCTTTTACTTCCTTTGTTTCCTTATTACTTTTTATATACTTACAAGTTGGATAATTTGAACAAGCAACAAATTTTCCATAACGACTTTGCTTAATAACCAAAGGACTACTACAATTAGGACATAACTCTCCTGTTTCTTCAGGTGGTTTCTTTGTCATCTGTTTAAAAGCTTCCTCTACTTTTGGTTCAAACTTTTTATAGAATAACGTCAATAATTTATTCCATTCCAAATTACCTTCAGCTATTCTGTCTAAATCATCCTCCATATTTTTAGTATACTCTATATTAATAATATCCTGAAAAAATTCTTGCAATTTATCTGTCGTTTCAATACCGATATCAGTAGGAACAAACTTTTTATCGACAATTTGTACATATGATCTCTCTTCTAAAGTATCAATCGTTTTCGCATAAGTAGAAGGTCTCCCAATTCCAAGTTCTTCCATTTCTTTGATAAGTTTACTTTCAGTATATCGAGAAGGTGGCTTTGTTGTATGTAAAGAAGAAACTATTTCATTAGCTACAACAGTTTTATCAACATAATTATCAAAGTTTGGTAAAACAATATCTTCTTTATCTTCATATATATTATATACCTTTAAATAACCATCAAAGACAAGAATTTGCCCCGTTGTCTTAAATTGATAGTTATTATTATCTAAAATAACAGTCGTTGCTTCCACTTTAGCATCCTTCATAAGAGAAGCAAGAGCTCGGTAATAGATAAGTTTATATAGCTTATATTCATCATTAGTTAAAAATGCTTTTATTTCATCAGGTTCTCTTTTAACAGAAGTTGGTCTAATCGCCTCATGGGCATCTTGAACATTTTCTGTTTTATTATTCTTTTTTACGTAGCCGACATATTCACTACCATATTTATCCTTAATGTAAGAATAAGAAGAAGTAATAAATTCATCTGAAAGTCTCACCGAATCAGTACGCATATATGATATGAGACCAACTGTCTCATTTTGTAAAGTAATTCCCTCATATAATTTTTGAGCTATCATCATTGTCTTTTTAGAAGTAAAACCTAATTTGGTCGAAGCTTCTTGCTGTAAAGTACTAGTAATAAATGGAGCTTTACTCTTCTTTGCTTTTTCTTTTTTTTCTACCTTTTCAATCACAAATGTTTTAGATAACTTGTCTAAAATTTCCTTTGCTTCTGATTCTTTTTTTATTTCAAGCTTTTTATGATTAAACATTTCTAATTTAGCACTAAAATCATCAAAAAAGGCATCAATTTCATAATAGTTTTCCGGAACAAAAGCTTCTATCTCTCTCTCGCGATCGACAATTAATTTTAAAGCAACTGACTGAACTCTACCAGCGGACTTCCCTCCAGTTTTGGATTGCATAAGCTTACTAAGCCTAAAGCCAATTATTCGATCTAATATTCTTCTCGTCTCCTGTGATTTAACTAGATTATCATCAATTTTTCGAGCTTTAGCAAAAGAATTCAAAACAGCATTTTTAGTTATCTCATTAAAGACAATTCGGTCATAGTTATTTTCCTTTAAACCAAGTGTATCATATAAATGCCAACTAATAGCTTCCCCCTCACGATCAGGATCGGTAGCTAAATATACAAAATCAGCATCTTCAATATCTTTTTTTAATTCCTTGACTAATTTATTTTTAC
>JAGHHB010000026.1 GCA_017887885.1 Bacilli bacterium
ACATTTAGAGAATCCTTTTTCAACATAAATATTATTTATAAATTCTTGTAATGTTGAGGTTGTAATTTGCGATAATCTATAAAATCCTAATCTTGGTTTTATATGATTCTTAATAATATTCTCATAAGTTATTATGGTTGAATATCTTAAATTGATTTGACAGTACGTTTTCATCCAATAATCCAGATAATCTGAAAATGATATTGTAGCTGGTTTAAAAACATTTCCAGTATTGGTATACTCATTATACGCCTTCATCCCAGCTTCGTATGCTTCTTGTTTTGTTCTAAATCCTGATTTGTTAATGAACTTTCTTTTTCCATCTTGGGGTGCTATCTCAAATCTGTATTGATAATAGTTTCCCCTTTTCATAGTATTTACTTGTGACATAAAAATTTTCCTCCCTAAAATACTTTAGAGACGAAAAAAAATCAGCAATGATGCTGATTTCATAATTTGTGTGCATACCTAAAACCCTTTATTTATAAGGGATTAACAGATTTGTGTGCACGATTTTTTATTTTTCGCACACAAATTGCACAAAATTTGATGTTTTTGCACACAATTTGGTGTTTTTTTTATTACTTCGCTAGTCACAAACCCTTATAAAATAAGCTATTTTCCACAACATTGTTTGTACTTCTTACCAGAGCCACATGGACAAGGATCATTTCTACCAATTTTTTGACTTTTTTTCTGGACTTTTTTATGATCCTTACTATCATTAGTAACAACCGATTTAGCTATTTGTTTTCTTTCTAAATTTTGTCTTACTTCTGATTTTAATAAGTATATGCTGATATCACGATTAATTTTTTCGAGCATTTCGTCGAATAATTGATATCCTTCCATTGTATAAGCTTGTAGTGGACTAGTATTAGCATATCCCCTAAGGCCAATACCATCTCGTAAATGGGTCATTGTACTAATATGTTCCATCCAATAGTTATCTATAACTCTAAGGGATATAGCTTTCTCAAATTCATCTCTTATTTCTTCAGGAATATTTTCTAATTTTTCTTCGTAATCTTTTAAAACATTTTCATAAATAATAGTTATTACTTCATCAGCTTTTTTTCCGTTAATTTCTGATAGATTTATTCTATATTTCTTAAGTAAATTTTCATTGCAAGCCTCGAGTATTTCGCTATAATCATTTTCTTTCAATTTACCATTATCTACAAGATGTGAATTAACAATACTACTAATATAGTCTTTAAAATCATCAAGGACCGTTTTATGGATTGATTCACCATCTAAAATTTCGTTTCTTTTGCTGTATATGATTTCTCTTTGATTATTCATAACATCATCGTAATTTAAAAGTTGCTTTCTTGTATCAAAATTATTTCCTTCAACTTTTGTTTGTGCTGATTCGACCGTTTTAGAAAATATTTTATTTTGAATAACTTGTTCTCCAGTAAAGCCTAAATTTTCAAGCATTCCTCTATATCTATCAGAACCAAATCTAACCATAAGTTCATCTTCAAATGAAACGTAGAACTGTGTAAAACCAGGATCTCCTTGTCTTCCACTTCTTCCTCGTAATTGATTATCTATTCTTCTCGATTCATGTCTTTCACTACCAATAACACAAAGTCCACCTAATTCTTTTACTCCTTCTCCTAATTTAATGTCTGTACCACGTCCTGCCATATTAGTAGCAATAGTAACCGCTCCCTTTTCACCAGCATGGGCAATTATTTCAGCTTCCCTAGCATGGTTTTTAGCATTTAATACTTCATGAGGGATCCTTTTTTTATCCAGCATTTTACTCAAAAGTTCTGATGTCTCAATAGCGATTGTGCCAACAAGTACGGGTTGACCTAAATTATGCCTTTTTTCAATTTCTTTAATGATAGCGCTATATTTCCCGGCTTTTCCTGGATATAATAAATCTGTAGCATCCTCCCTGATGATCGGTTTATTAGTGGGAATTTGAATTACAAACATATTATAAATATTTCTAAATTCTTCTTCTTCTGTTTTAGCGGTACCTGTCATACCAGCAAGTTTTTTATACATTCTAAAATAATTCTGGAAAGTAATTGTTGCAAGAGTTTTGGTTTCTTGTTGAATTTTAACTCCTTCTTTTGCTTCAATAGCTTGATGTAGTCCATCGGAAAAAGATCTTCCTTTCATAAGACGTCCCGTAAACTGATCTACGATGATTACTTGTCCATCTTGAACGACATAATCAATATCATTACTCATAGAGTAATTAGCTTTTAATGCCTGATTAATATGATGTACTAAAGCAGTATTATTAATATCATATAAATTTTCTAGATGAAAAGTGTCTTCTGCTCTCTTGCTTCCTTCTTCGGTAAGACTTACGGCCTTCGTTTTTTCGTCCAAAATATAATCTTCATTTTCTTTTAGATTTTTAACAAATCGATCAGCGTCAATATACAAATTAGCTGATTGCATGACTCCCCCTGATATAATTAAAGGAGTACGTGCTTCATCTATTAAAATAGAGTCTACTTCGTCGACAATACAATAATTAAGTGGTCTTTGTACTCTATTTTCTTTTTTTATTACCATATTATCTTTTAAATAATCAAATCCCAATTCATTATTAGTACTATACAAAATATCGCAACTATAAGCTTCTTGCTTCTCTTTAAATGATAATTCTCGCAAGTTAAGTCCTACCGTCAAACCTAAAAATTTAAATATACTTCCCATCCATTCGGAATCTCTAGTTGATAGGAATTCATTAACAGTAACAATGTGAACACCCTCTCCTGTAAGAGCATTTAAATAAGCCGGTAAGACACATGTAAGAGTTTTACCTTCACCTGTTTTCATTTCGGCTATATTCCCATAATGGATAGCTAAACCTCCTAATAATTGACAGTGGAAAGGTTTCATACCAACACATCTGTAAGCTGCTTCTCTGGCTACAGCAAAGGCTTCGACTAAAATATCTTCTAAACTTTCTCCATCTGCTAATCTTTTTTTAAATTTATTCGTATAACCAGCAAGCTTTTTATCAGATAATTTGCTCATTTCTTCATCTAATTCTTCAATTTTATTGGCAATAATTTCAAATTTTTTTAATTCTTTATATTCATTATCAAATATATTTTTAAATAATTTAAGCATCTAATCATCCTCCTAATTAATATTTTACTATATTTCTCTAAAAAAAACTAGCCGATATTAAAATTTCGTTTATTTTATAAAGTAACATATAACATTTATCTATTCGTCATTATTAGTACAAAAATAGGCTCTTGAGCCTATTTTGTTTCAATCAATCCGTAATTACCATCTTTTCTTTTGTATAAAACACATATATTATTGGTATCTCTATCTTTATATACGAAGAAAGTATGTCCTAATAATTCCATTTCTAATATTGCTTCTTCTTCATCCATTGGTTTCATTTCGATCTTTTTTCTTTTAACAATTTTTTCAGTACCTTCTTCTTCTTTATCTGTTAAATAATCAAAATTAAATTCTTTGACACTCTCTTTAGTAGTTCTATTTAATCTTGTTTTGTTTTTCCTAATTTGTCTTTCCAATTTATCGGCTACTAAATCGATAGCAGCATATAAATCTTCATTTTCTTCTTCGCTGCGCAAAAGAAATTTATTTGTTGGAATAGTAACTTCTACTATTTGTGAGTTACCTCTTACTCTTGTCAATATATTAGCGGTAATATCATCATTCTTAAAATATTTTTCTAGTCTTCCCAATTTATTTTCTGCATAGTTACGAATAGCATCAGTTATAACCATTTTATCACCACGAATATTATATTTCATATCTATCAGTCCTTTCTAATAAAATTATATCAAAAAAATTTTAAAAATTAAATATAATTTTTTAAATCACATAATTTAACATAATTTAATCCCATAAGTTAGAACTATATTCTCTATCAGCAATCAATCTTTCAATGGCTTTTTTTACTAATAAAATATCATCTTTATAAGTAATGCCATACCAATTAGCATTCGTGTCAATAACTTTAGTCGATATTTCTTTTCTCTCGATTAGTTTTTCTAATACGATTGGCACTAAATATTCAGCCGTTAAAATATTTTCTTTATTTTCTTCAAAAAAGTTCGGAAATAAATCTTCGATGTACTTAAATATAGTTGGGGTAAACAATAAAAAATTCATCGATGTTGTAGCATTTTTATTTACTGTGAAGCTTTCTCTTTTATTTAGAGGAGTGGCCATAATTTTATCATTTTCTTTTTCTACTATACTTTCTGTAATAGAAATTAAATAATTATCTTTATCAACTTGACATATTCCTCTTTTGACAGAGCCATTCGCTGGTAAAGTCTTTTTTAACTGGTAACCGATTATCCCATAATTATTGATAGAATTATCAAGATTTTTCAAAAAATTGTATGCCTGGCAGAAAGCTTCTCTTCCATAAAAATCGTCGGCATTAATCATAGCAAATGGTTCTTTTATAATATCTTTGCAACAAAGAAGGGCATGTGCGGTTCCCAATGGTTTTGTTCTTTCTTTAGGTAAATAAGAGTTTTTTGGTAAATTATTTAACTCTTGAAAGACATATTCTACTTTAATATGTTTTTCTATTCTCTTGCCAATTGATTCTTTAAATATCTCATAGTTTTCCTTTTTTATTATAAATACAACTTTATTAAATCCGACCTTTAAAGCATCATATATAGAATAATCAATAATAAATTCTCCATTTGGGCCTATTGGAGTGACTTGTTTAAGACCTCCAAATCTACTCCCCATACCTGCCGCTAAAATAACCAAAGTAATGTCCTTTTTCAACTCTATTAACTCCTTTCTTTTTTTAATTTTTATAATTATCTTTTATTCATAATAAATATTTTATTTATATTATTTCAAAGATCCACAAATATTCATACTAATTATATAATTAAATTATATCAGATTTTAAAAGAAATTAATAATTATGTATAAAAAAGATTATTATTTTACATAATTCTAATAGAATATTCGCAGATATTCACGAAGGGAAAGTTAAATTTCTTTCCCTTTTTATTTATATATTAAAGTAACTAAAAGTTATAGAAAGCAGACATTTTTAATTATTAGTATTAATAAGTAATAATTCTTTCTGATTATTACAAAAAAATAAAGTACTATGCAAAGAAATTTGTATTATATAATATCTTTTTTAATAGAAAAAACTATCCGAAGATAGTTTCCATAACTAAGATATTTAATAAAAGAAAGCAGAACTTAGTATTATAGCAAGAAGTATGTATAAAACAACAACAATTAAGAAACCATTACTTCCTCCACATGAACTATTTGCAGACATTATCTTGCACCTCCTTTGATTATATCCAAGCACCGAGTATAATTATTAGTAGGATAAACAAAACTAATACAATTGCTGCTGATGAACCACATGTTCCACAATTACCCATAACACATTCCTCCTTTTTTTCTATTCACATTATTTTATGGAAAAAATAGAAAAAGGTGTCGGATAATAGCTAATATGAAAAGTAAAAATACTAAAAATGTGTTATTTTTCCCATATTTTTAAAATAAACTTGTATTTTTAATCTATTTTTGATATTATATTAATGTATTTTTGAAAGGAGAATAACAATGGCGAAGGAAAATAATAAAAGTAAAAAGGTTATGACTACCAATGAAAGTACTAACAAAAGTAATAAAGGAAAAAGCACTAGTCAAAAAAAGAAAGATGTTGCAAAAAAGGAGGAAAATAAAAATATTCAGCACTCTGAAGCAAAAATCTCTACTAAAAAGCATGCTGTAAAAAAAGATGAAACCGTTTTAGCAAATTTTTTTGATTTATATGATAAACATAAGCTGACGATATATGGCTTTATTACAGGCGTATTGTTAACTATCTTAATAGTTATTTTAATCTGGCCTGATCGTATTGCTAAGTTAGAAGATGGTACTGAACCAGTAGCAGAAATAGAAGGAACAGTTGTTACTGCTGACGAATTATATGAAGATATGAAAGAAATATATTCGATCAGTTTACTATTAAATAAGATTGATAATAAGATATTAGAAGAAGAATATCCAGAAACAGAAGAAATGAATGAAGAGTTACAGGCCCAAGCTGATAATTACTACAATATTTATGAACAGTATTATCAGCAAGATAAAGAAACATTTCTTGCAAGTAATGGATTTGAAAGCGAAAAAGCCTTTATTGAATATTTACGTTTGGAATACCGAAGAAATAAATATGCTGATGAATATATTCGATCTTTAGTAACAGATAAAGAAATAAACAATTATTATGAAGATGAAGTATATGGTGATATTAATACTAAACATATTCTTGTCAAAGTTGAATCATCCGCTACTGACGAAGAAAAAGAGGAAGCTGAAAATTTAGCTAAAGAAATAATTTCTAAATTAAATGATGGAAAAACATTTGATGAAGTTAAAGAAGAATATGCTGATAAAATAACTTATGAGGAGTTAGGCTATAAATCATATAACGCTAATTTAGAGAGTGCTTATCTAGAAGAAATGCAAAAACTTGCTAATAATAGTTATAGCAAGACTCCTGTTGAAACATCTTATGGATATCATATCATTTATCGAATCGATCAGAAAGAAAAGCCTTCTCTCGACGATGTTAAAGACGAAATAATTGAGTCTTTAGCGGACGAGAAACGTTCAGATGATTCTAATCTTTATTATATCGCTTTAGATAAGATGCGTATTGATGCTGGACTTAAATTTTCCGATACTGTTTTAGAAAAAAAATATAACGTATATATGGACAATTATAAATAAAAAAATCTTACTATTTGGAAGCTGTTATAGCTTCTTTTTATATTTATAGACTTTTATTTTTTATCTCTTATAATAGAGATGAAATTTTTGTATTATAAAAGACAAAATAAAATGATTTTTGTCTTTTATAATGCCTGTCAAACTAATTTATATTAATTTTTAATTTTATTAAATAATTTTACCGTTTCATATAATTCATTAAATCTAGTATTCCAATTTTTTTTAATTTCATTAATTAAATTTACTTTTGCCGTCTCTATATCCTTTTCTTCTTTTTCAAAATAATCGTAATATAAATATTTTAAATTAATATTATTTTTTTCTTTACTTATATAATTAATAAGAAAATCTTTTTTTTCTTTTTCAATTCTATTTACGTACTTTCTTTTTCCCTTCTTATTATCAATAATATCAATTTTATAGACACTATCACTAACAATTTCATCAATAACTTCCTCTTCCTCATCCAATAAAAGACTGCTTTTTTTAATTACTGCGCCATTATCATTAAATAATAATCCCATGACTTCTTTTCCATTTGTTACGAGACAAGAAGGACCTATTTTAGTTCTTGTATACGTTAATGTCTTATCACGTAATACATCTATAAATTCTTTATTTACAGTTACATTATTTTCTCTAAATATTTTAAAAGTTTGATAGTCAATCAAAAAGAAGGGTATTTTTTTTATATTTATAACATTGTCTTTTCTACTCCATTCAAAAAAATAATAATATTCTTTATTAAAATTAAGTACTATATCATAAATAAAGTTCATTTTTCTTGTCTCCTTTAATAGTTAGTGAACAAATCATTATTATAATGCCAATCACAATATAATAACATTCAATTCTCCTGATAATAAAATTAACATAATTAAGAAAATTATACCCCATAGTCATCAAATTAAAATATAATATTATATAACTTGAACCAATTACTGTAAGTCCAAATCCGAGTAGAAAGAAAAAAATTCTTATCATAATATCCCTCATTTAAATTTATTCAAATAAGAAGATATTATTAAGAATTTTTATTATTCAATCATTTTTTTATCTTTTATTTCTACTTTGCTAATTGAATCAAATCTTTTACTTATTTTATCGGTTGTAACATGAATATTTTCAATATCTCTATTAACAGTTTCAATACTTCTCGATAGTTTATCCCAGCGATCGCGATATCTTGAAAATTCTAATCCTAGTTTATTTAGTTCATCATGAATAATACTAGCATATTTATCTCTTTCCATATTTCTTAGAAGGACTTCAATAATAGTAAAGGTTGATATGAGAGTTGTAGGAGAACAAAGCCAAACTCTTCTTTTGTGGGCATATTCGACAAGATCACTATGATAAGCATTAATTTCTGCAAATAGAGCCTCTGCTGGTAAAAACATAATGGCTTGATTAGAAGTAATGCCCGCAATTATATATTTATTGCTGATAGCATCAATATGTTTTTTAACATCATTTTTAAATTCTTTTTCGGCCATGTTTCGATCTATTTGAGGTAAGTTTTTATCGACCATCTTCTGATAGTGCTCTAAAGGAAATTTAGAGTCAATAGCAACTGTTCCAAGTGGCTCTGGAGCAAAAATAACAGCATCGGCAATAGTATTGTTAGGAAAAGAATACTGTAGTCTATAAATATTATCATTTTTTTCCCCAAAAATACTTACTAAAATATGTTTTAAGTTAATTTCACCAAAGATACCTCTACTTTTCTTATCAGTAAGAATACTCTGTAAAGATACAATATCTGTTGATAAATTGTCAATCTTTTTTTGAGCTTCGTCTATTTTAGACAATCTTTCCAAAATATTTGTAAAGGTTTTATTTGTTTTGGCAAAATTATCATCTAACCTTTCATTAACCTTATTATCAATATGGTTTAATTTATTTTCTATTCTTTCATTTAGAGAATTAAAATCATTATTCATTGTTTTCATAATATCAATCTGAAAATCAGATAGTTCTTTTACCATATTTGTTTCTAAATTTCCTAGTTTTTCGGTAATTTTACTTTCATTAATATTTTTATTTATGGCAATAATAACTAGAATAATAATAATTACTAATAGTCCTATAATGATAAAGTTAAGCATTTTATACCTCCATATTCATATAAAAAGTATAGCATATATTAAAATAATAGTAAATAATAAAATAGTTATAAACGAACAATTGTACTTAATACAAATATGTAGTAATATAAAATCACTATTTTTGTCCACTTTTAATTTAAATAATTATTCGGATCTTAATTGTTGACACTATGCCTTATTACAGGTGTATCATTAGTAATAGCTTTAAAAGTATAACCATTTTCTTTTCCGTACCTAATAATGTCTTTTAGTGCATTAACCGTAGCTATATGCCCCATAGAATCATGCATTAAAACAACATTTGTTTTATTATGTGATAAGTTATTTACAACATTATAGTATATATTTATACTATTATTAATATCACTTCCGGCATCGTTAGCATCGACATTCCAATCAAAGTATGTATAGCCCCTATTTACAACCTCTTCGGTTAAAAAAGTCATAATTTTATCAGCATAATTTCGACTAACTGTATTGGAACTACCACCAGGAAACCGAATAATTCTAGGATAGATACCAATAACATCATGAACTTTATTACTAATTTTATTTAAGTCATCAAAGTAATTTTTACTATTAGCATAAATATAACTATAATCATGTGTATAACTATGTAGACCAATTGTGTGTCCTTCTTCATAAGCTCTTTTAGTATAAATATCGGCGTTAGTAACAAAAAAAGTTGCTTTAATCTTTTCTTCATTTAAAATATCTAGTACTTTACTAGTCAGGTAACTAGGACCGTCGTCAAAAGTTAAATATATAATACCATTTCCATAAGAAATAGTTTTTTTCTTGATGATAATATTTCTTATTGTAGTTGCTTTATTTCCACTACTATCAGAAACCTCGTAGTTTATTTTATAAGTGCCAATTCTATTTGTATCAACGTTTCCTGTTATTATAACTTTATTCGTAATATCTCCGTCACAGTTATCTATTGCTCTATACCCCGGTTCAACGTATTTACTACCTAAATAAAGAGTTATGTTATTAGTACCATTCAAAGTGAGAATAGGTTTTTCTTCATCTACAAATTTTATTTCTCTTTTAACGATTGTTTCATTCCCTGAAGAATCTTTTACACTGTAAAAAATATTGTTATCTATTTTGGTAGTAGATACTTTGTCCGTAATATTTTTATCATAATTATCGATAGCCGTATATCCCTCTTCCTTATAAATACCATTAGGACAGACTAAAGAAGGATTGTTACCTTCTAGAGTAATAACTGGCTTTTCTTTATCGATAACTTCCACTACAATACTTCTGTTAATACGAAAGAACAAATATTTTATTTGACATTTTATTTCGTATATCCCCACTTTCTTGGTATCAACATTTTCTGTTATTATAGCATTATCAGTTAAGTCCTCAAAAAGATTATAAATTTCTATATCAGGATTAAATTCATCACCCAAGTTTATCTTTCTTTGATTAATTATAATATTAGGGGATAAAATGGAATATATAAGTAAAAAAGTTGTAATTATTATCAATAATATTAATAAGAATTTTAGTTTCTTCATTGTATCACTTCTCAACAAATAAATTATAGCATGTCAAAAGAAAAAATACTATTCTAAGACAGTATTTTTGTCGGGATTGACATCTTTTTTGTATACCAAAACTTTATAGTTATTATCGACTGTTGCAAGTAAAATATTATCATAATTATTATAGCCTTGTACTTTTAGTTCATGGTCTAGCCAACGCTTACTTTTGTTTATAGCTTTCATGTTATTCTCCATATATTTACTATCAATAATTACATTAGCAGTAAGGCCACTATCTGGGGATTTAAGTTTCATATCTTTTTTTGTAACCGGCTTATTTTTCTCCTTTGGTAGGAAACTAATATTGCCATTGATCTCCATGATTGCATAATCGATTTCATCCAAATCAAAATATCCTGCAATTCTCGCTTCGGCAAGAAGTTCGTTAATGTCAATTTTAGTTTTCTTTAAGCCCGATTCAATAATTTTTGACTTTTCCACAAGAACTGTTGGTACACCGGTAAAAAATCTTCGAGCTTTAATGCTTTTCATTGTTATATATGATATTAAATAAGCTATAAATCCATATAAAGATAAGGATAATAATCCCGCTAATAGATCTTTTTCAAGATCAAGAGAAATATCAGCGGCTATCGAACCAATTGTTATTCCAACAATATAGTCAAATAAATTAAGCTGTGAAATTTGTTTTTTTCCAACCATTTTGGCAATAAAAAATAATACAATTAATACAATAATAGTACGTAAGATAATATTTAGTAAATTACTCATAAAAACACCTCATCATTATTATGAGGTGTTTTCAAGGTTTATATACCTTGTATATTATTTATAATCATTGTTATGCCTAATAATATCAATATTTCAACATATCTTATTTTAAATATTTGTCTTACCTTCATTAAAGTATAATTTTTATTTTTAAATATATCAATCACTAATGAGATAATAGTTAAGATTGTCACAATAAAGATAGGAATACCTAAAATATTATATTTGATAGCCTCTATAAACTTTAAATGTAAAATTGCTTCAAAGCTTCTTGTAAGACCACATCCTGGACAACTTACTTTCCATAACGTCTTAAAGATGCATTTAAAATTTAAAATATTATTTACAATAAGATAGATGAAAGTTATACCACCTATAAGTATTGTTATATTGATAAATCTTTTCATTAGTCTTTTAGTTCATTACCATTAGCATCTCGATTATTACTTCCAGAAAGGATCATAATACCTTCTATTAGTCCCCATATACCAGATATAGGGCTTAAGAACCCACAAGACAAAACGGTAATAAGTAATTGTGCAACAGCTTTTCCTGTAAATCCTAAATAAAAATTATGTACACCAAAGGCCCCTAAAAATATTCCAAAAAGACCAGCGGCCATTTTTGATTTAGCATTTGAATCAATATTATTACTGTTCTCCTTTTTAACTTTTACTCCACATTTTAAACAAATATCTTGATGTTCATTAAGTTCACTTCCGCAATTTTGACAAAATTTAGCCATATTTTCCTCCTCTTTTAATATCATTTTAACATAATTTTTTCTATTTGTCATCTCCTAATTGAAGCTTAAGCATATCAACTTTATAATCTTTTGGCACTTCCTTAAGAGATAAATTTTGAATAAATAGTGTTGCTTTAAAATCTTTTATTGCACAATTAATAGCGGCTTTTAATTCTTTATTTAAGCTTAATTCCAAATCTTTTATTGGCGTTTTAAGAGACACACTATTTGAAGTTTTCACACCTCTTATTTGACTAATTATATCAATGATCATATTTCCGTTTTTAACTTCATCATAAAACTCAAATTTAAAAGGTTTAATCTCGGTTAAATGAATTGATACAGAATCATGATATAATTCGTGGTATATTTCTTCCGTAATAAAAGGAAAGAAAATACTAAAATTTTGTAATAATTTATATAAGATCATATAAATCGTTTTTTGTCCCGAATATCTAGGTTTTTCTCCAAATTCTTCCGGTCTATATAATCTATGTTTTACTATTTCAATATAATTATCACAAAAATTCCAAAAGAACTTTTCTAAACTATTAAGAGCAAGACCTACTTCATACTCGTCCAAATATTTAATAAATCTTTTTTCCATTTCTTGAAAACTTCCTAAAATCCATTTATCGATATATTCAAAATCATTAAAATCTTCGTTATTATAATCTTGTAAGTGCATCTCAATAAATTTAGAGACATTCCAAATTTTATTGATTAATTTTTGACCACGAAGTAAAGTCTCCTCACTAAATGTTATGTCAGTTCCTAGTCTTCCAGAACCGGCCCAGTAACGAGTTACATCAGCAGAATAGTTATTTATTAAATTGATCGGTTCAGCTTTACTATTTTCTTTGCTCTTACTTATTTTTTCTCCTTTTCCAGCCATAACGAAACCAGATATCATCACGTTATCCCATGGTCGCATACCAAAATGGTAAAAACTTTTAACTATTGTGTAAAAATCCCATGTTCTTATAATATCAGAAGCATTTGTTCGTAAGCTCATAGGCTTTAAATAAGCTTCAAGATTATCTTCATCACCATATCGCATATTAATTAAAGGGGTTGTAGAAGAAGTAGCCCAAGTATCCATAACATCAGTTTCCGGATTAAATTCATTATGGCCACATTTAGGGCAAATATCTATATGGGGTTTATCAACTAGAGGATTAACTGGTAAATCTTCTTTCTTTGCAAAAATTACTTCCCCACATTCTTTACAGTACCAGACAGGAAATGGGACACCAAAGTATCGCTGTCTTGATATACACCAATCCCATGCGACATTATTAACCCATTCATCGTATCTAGTATGCATATGTTCAGGATACCATTTAATTTCATTTCCTATTTTAATGAAATCTTCTTTATGACTCATAATATCAATAAACCACTGATTCATAACTGAATACTCTACTTCTTTTCCACATCTTTCGTGTGTTTGTACTTCGTGCTCTAACTCTTCAATTTTCACAATATAATTACCAGCCTGGAAATCCTCTATAATTTTTTTTCGGGCCTCTTTAATTTTCATTCCTCCATAGTTGGGTACTGAACTAGCAATTTTTCCATCTTTGGTAAAAATATATTTTAATGGTAGATGGTATTTTTTCCACCATTCAATATCTGTTTGATCTCCAAAAGTACAACACATAACAATACCTGTCCCTTTATCGATAGCCACTTTTTCATCGGCCATAATTGGCACTTCGACATCTATTACTGGTATATGAGCGGTCTTTCCAATTAGATGTTTGTGCTTTTCATCATTAGGATTTACAAATATACAGACAATTGCAGGAATTAATTCTGGACGAGTAGTGGCAATTGTAAAAATCTCCCCATCAGTTGTTTGGTAATTAATATAATTAAATGTTGTCTTAATTTTTTTTGTTTCAAGTTCAGCTTGAGCAATAGAAGTTAAACATTCATTGCACCATAAGGCTGGAGCTTCTTTATGATAGCAGTATTTTTTATCAACTAAATCCAAAAAGGATAATTGACTTATTTTTATTGTTGACGGACTCACAGTTTTATAATGAATATTCCAATCCGTGCTTACCCCTAGTTTACTAAATAACTCTTTAAATTCCTCTTCATATTTATCCGTAGTATTATAGCATAACTTTGAAAATGCTTCTCTTCCAATCTCGTGTGCTTTTTTTCCCTGTTCTTTTTCTACTAATCTTTCACTAGGAAGACCATTATCATCAAATCCAAACGGATAAAAAATATTATATCCTCGTAACCTCTTGTATCTAGCAACCATTTCCGCTTGTGAATATGAAAAAATATGTCCAATATGAATTTTTCCATTTACAGTGGGAGGCGGTGTATCTATAGAATAAATTTTGCGTTTATCAAGTTTAAATTCATATATATTGTTATCTTTCCAGTAATTTAACCATTTTTCTTCTTTTTCTTGTGCATTATATTTTTTATCTAGCATTATTAACACCAATCCTTTTATCTATATAATTTTTTAATACTAAAACAATTTGTTCAAAAAAATGCTGTATTTCTTTATCATCAAAAGTAAGAGAATCAATGATTTTATCTATATAATCATTTTTTCTTAATAAATAATAGGAATATTTATAATTAAAAGCATACATTTTTGACAGAACAATAAGAACGCTATCAGAACTGTTATCGCTCATACGAGAACTTATGGTTTTAAAATTTTTAAAATCGTTATAAACTAAGCTACTTGGATAAGATTTAATTCTTGTATCTATATATGGATAATTGACAAAGAATCTAAAATAATCTAGATTATGTGCATCCTTTAAAATAGCACAAATATGTTTAGCTTTTTCGTCAATATCACTAGGGAAACCATCTTTATCGTAGGCAAAAAGAGCCATTCTGATTATATTGTCGTAAGACTTATCTTTACTTATTTCTCTTAATAATCCTTTATTAAATAAAACTTCTATAGTTTTATCGTAACTATCTTCATTGTCTTCACCAATATGAAAATCTGGGGTTTTAGAGAAACTACCAATCTCGTGAAATAATCCAATAAGTTCGCAAACAGCTATTTCTTCTTCAGTAAAAATATTAAGTGCGTTGGCTAGTTCTTTCACAATTTCCATGACTTTCAGAGAATGAAAATATTTAGCTCTAATATTAATGTTATTCATGTCGTATTTTCTTACGTATTGTTCAAATATTTTCATTATTCTACTACTCTTCATAAAAAGACTCCTTCCCCGTTCATAATTAATATAAGTATATAATAAATTATCATCTTTTTCAAGGTAATTATCCAAAATATTACTGTTAGTTATTCAAAATTTTAGATAGTTTATCGTAAAAAAATTCATATTTAATATAAAATAAATATGAACATATAAATTTTTTATAATATATCTTGCCAATCTTTTATTTCTTCACGTAATAATGGTATTGATTCAATAATTTTTTTGTAACCTTCCTTATAATCATCCATAGCAATTTTAATTATTTTGATGTTGTCTAATTTAATATTATCCGCTAATGCTAAATAAGCATTTTGTTGATCGATACTACTTTTTAAACTGAAAGTATGATAATTATGGTGTTTTCGATTTAGGTTATACTTAAAATTTTTTTCATCTTTAAAATATAAAATTACTAAATAAATATTAAAATTAAGGATATTTAGTTTTTGTAGTAATCTTTCATATATATCATCAAATTTGTAATCTTTATATCCTAGCATACAATAGACTTGTTCAGAAAAAAATATTCTATCAAAAACTAAATTTATTCCCGTTTCTTCAAGCGTTTCAAGATAGTTAATTAGTGTAAGATACATATTTTTATTTATATTTTTTCCTGTGACACTTTTATCCTTTATCCCAGATAGGCGGTATAAATTTACCATTGAAATATTGTCACGTAAAAAATTAGCTAATGTACTTTTTCCTACCCCCTGAGGGCCTTCAATAATAATAATATTACTTTTATCGTTTAACATAATTTTTACCTCCTCTATTAATATGATTATAACATATTCTAAATAAAAAAGATCACTCTAAAAGAGTGATCAAATTAGAGATGCGTATATAAATACGCCGAACGATTGTTCTTTCTCTTTAAAATATATTGTTCAAGCATAATTTTAGCTTGACAATGACTTGACAATGATGGTATATAAAATACTATATTAATCATTGTCATTAGTATTATATGTCATATTTTCAAAAATATACTTATAATTTTATTTATTTTTTTCTTTTTTTATGATCTCAATAATATCATTGATTGCTTTATCAACAGAACTGTTGATAACAACATAATCATATTTTTCTTTATATTTAATTTCTTCTTTAGCAATGGCTAATCTTTTAATAATATCTTCTTCACTGTCAGTGTTTCTTTTTTTTAGTCTCCTTTCCAATTCTTCAAAGCTAGGGGGCATTATAAATACAAGCACAGCTTGTGGAAAAATTTTTTCAATTTCCATGCCACCTTGTATATCTAAAACCGCAATAACATTAGTTCCGTTATTTAAATTATGAAACACAAAATCTTTTAAAGTACCATAATAATTATTATTATATTTAGCATATTCTAAAAATTTATCCTCTAAAATATAACTTTTAAACACTTCTTCAGTTACAAAGAAATAATCGCTTCCTTCGTTTTCACCTTCTCGCCTCTTCCTAGTCGTCATCGATACAGAGTATATTCCATATCCCTGTTCAACTATTTTTGAGGCAATAGTATTCTTTCCTACGCCACTAGGACCCGATATTACCACTAAAATACCTTTTTTCACTTAATCTCCTTCCAATAATCTTATATTGTTAACAATTACTTGATATTTATCGTATCTTTTTTCTACATGACCTATGACTTCAATAATATCACCAATTTTAATATCATTAAATCTTTTATAAACGAGAGGAAATATAGTTAAGTCAATGCTGCCATATTCGTCAGATGCTGTTATAAAAGCCATTATATCATTATTTTTTGTCGTTGTTTCTTTGATTTTACTTACCATGACAACTATTTTAACATTTTTGTCAAAGAAACAATTAATATTGCGCGAATAAATATTATATTTATTTCTGTATTTATCTATTGGATGTTCAGTTAGATAAAAACCTAATATTTTAAGTTCCCGCTCGCTAATTTCTTTTTTAGCATATTCTTCCACTATTTGTATTTCAGGTTTTTCAATTTCTATAATTCCTGCATCTTTAGCTACATCAGCATAATTAATAATAACATCTAAACTTTCGATAAGACTTTTCTTATTATAACCAAAACTATCAAAAGCAGAGGCATAAATTAAGTTAGTTAGGACTTTCTTATTAACACTCGTACCATTCATACGCAAAATAAAATCATGAAAATCACTAAATTTTCCGTTAGTTCTTTCCTTAATAATATCATTAGAAATAGCACTGCCGACACTATATATAATCGATAGTGGACATCTAATACTATTTCCAATAACATAGTAGTTTTTTTCACTATAATTAATATCTGGAGGAAGTATTTTAATATTAGCTTGTTTAGCTCTATGTAAATATATATTTGTTTTTTCATTATTACCAATAACATTTGATAAAAGGCCCACCATGAAATACTTTAAGAAATACGTTTTAATAAAAGCCATTTTATAGGCAATTACAGCATAAGATACGGAATGAGCTTTATTAAAGCCATAATTGGCAAATTTTAATATCAAATCGTATACTCTATTGGCAACTTCATTATTATAACCTTGTTTTAAACATCCATTAATAAATTTTGGTCGTTCTCTTAAAATAACATCTTCTTTCTTTTTTGACATAGCTCTTCTTAAAATATCAGCTTCGCCAAAAGTATATCCGGCCATTCTTCTCACAATTTGCATTATTTGTTCTTGATAAATAATAATACCATAGGTTTCTTCTAGAATATCTTTTAAATCAGGATGAATATATTCAGCTTTTTCTCTTCCTTCTTTTCTAGCAATGAATGAATCAATATTATCCATTGGTCCTGGTCTATAAAGAGCAAGAGCCAGTGAGATATCATCAAAGGAGCTAATTTTGAGTTTTTCTAAAAATTTTTTCATACCTGATGACTCAAACTGAAATATTCCATCAGTATCAACTTCATAGAAAATTTTTAGTGTCCTCTTATCATTTAGAGGAATTTTTTCAAAACTAATATTTATTTTTTCCTTTTCTTTAATATCTTTTATTACGTTTGATAAAAGTGTTAAATTATCTATGCCTAAAAAGTCCATCTTGAGAAGTCCTAATTCTTCTAAATAGTCTTTTGAATAGGATGTTACCCATATACCTAGTTGACTTTTATATAATGGTATAATATTGTCTAGGTTATCCTTACTTATAATGATACCAGCAGCATGAATGGAAGTGTGTCTAGGCAAACCTTCAAGATGTTTGGCTATATTATATAAATTTTTAAATTCGTCTTTGGAATTAATAAGACGATAAAATTTAGAATTAGGATTATAAGATTCTGTAAGACTTTTAGTAGTGATTGATTTGGCAATTTCGTCAATAATGGGAAGAGAAAAATTCATACATCTTCCCAGATCTCTAATAACTTGTTTAGCTCCTAAAGTATTGAAAGTAATTATTCCAGCAACTTTCTTTTCACCGTATCTTTGGATAACATAATCAATAACTAAATTTCTTTTTTCACTATCAAAATCGACATCAATATCAGGCATAGTTACTCTCTCGGGATTTAAAAATCTTTCAAATAATAAATTATACTTAATGGGATCAATATCTGTAATTCCAATAGCATAACTGACTAAACTACCAGCGGCACTTCCTCTACCAGGGCCCACTAAAATATTATTAAATTTGGCATATTTGACATAGTCCCAAACAACTAAAAAATAATTACTAAATCCCATTTTACTAATAACGTCAAGTTCATAATCAAGTCTTTCTTTATATTCAGAAGAAACATTATTATTTAGTCTTTTTTTAATTCCCTTATCGCATAAGCTTCTTAAAAAGGACGAAGCATCAATATTTTCATCATAAATAGGAAGAAGTCCGGGTGTATATTCTAAAGTTACATTACAATTCTTTTCTATATAGGACATATTATCACGTACACTTTGGTCACATAAAGAATAAAATTCATCTCTATTTAAGAGGTGTTTATTTTTAAAGTTTCCTAAAGAAAAAGCTCCTAATTTTTTATCATCTCTAATCATCAGTAAATAGTCAAGATAATAATAGTCATCTTTTTCTAGATAAGAAATATCATTAATTAAGACGGCCTTATCTGTAATTTTCTCTCTTTCGTCTATAGTAGTATAGCCAATAAAATAGTCAGTATAAATCTGAACAATCTCTTCGTTGTAATTTTTAAATGGCATAATTAAAAAGAGATTACTGGCATAATTTTTAAGTTCATCAATAGTAATATTTTTTTCTGATAATATTGTAGCTATTTTAATCAAGTTTTTATAACCATGATTATTTTGGGCTAATAATATAAAATTATTTTCACTAAAATTAACTTCTAGTCCCATAATAGGCTTTATTTTCTTTTTTTGGCAAGCCAGATAAAATTCATAGGCGCCAAACATATTATTAACATCGGTAATAGCTAGAGAGGAATAGCCATAATTTTTAGCTTTTTCTATTAATTCATCTATTTTAATTAGGCTACTCAAAATAGAATAACTAGTTTTAACTTGTAAAGAAGTAAGCATAACTATTCCCTCCCTATTTAATATTTAAGCGTTAAATAAGCAATAATAACTCCTCCAATTGCAATAATAGCCGCTAAAGTGGCAATCGCCGCAAAACCATTACTTCCTACTCCAACATTACTAGGTTTTTTAATACTCTTTTTAGGTTTAGCAAAGGGATTATTTCCTAATTTATAGTTAGCATTAGAAAGCATCTTTAATTCTCCGCCTGTATTTTCAATATTGACTGTTGCCCTGCCATTACTATCACAAAATGAACCTGATATATTATTTTCCATTTTTTACCCTCCTTTCTAATCCTTTGTTTACTTTCTTCTATTTTCCGCTATCATTGTAATCTGATCAGTTAAATACTTAATTCGTTCGATAATTCTTCTTGCCTTCATTTTCCCTTCTCTATCATTTCCCGCAAGATGGATTTCCAATTCCTTAAGAGATAAATTAGAAGTGAAGAAAGTTGGTAGTTTTTCTTGCATACGGTATTGTAAAATTGTTCCTAAAATTTCATCGCGATTCCAACTAGTAGTAGTTTCTGCTCCAATGTCATCAATTAAGATAATGGCTGTCTTTTTTACTGTATCAAAAATACTTGCAAAATCTTCAGAAAATCGTTCTTTTAGTTCCCTTAAAAACTCTGGATAATAAATTATGGCCACCTTAATATTTTTTTTAGCTAATTCGTTAAGACAAGCCGCTACTAGATAAGTTTTTCCACATCCAAAATTTCCCGTTAGGTAAAGACCTTTACATTTTTCGTTTGCTCCATATTTTTTGATAAAAGTAGTAAGCCATTTGATTGTTTCTAACCGTTCTTTATCATCAGTATAAATCTCTTTCATTGAAGCAGTCAATATCTCTTTAGGCATATCTAAAACAGTCATGTTTTTCTGGTAGGCATTTTCATGTTCTAGTTTTTGTCGGTATTTACATGGCACATAAGAAAAATTAATATTCCCTTGTTCAATAAAAGGATAATACACATAACCACAGACACTGTTTAAGCATTCCATAATATTTTTACATTTTGTACAGTTTTTAATTTCTCTAGCGGCATCTTGAAATAAAGAAGTATATTTAATCAACATTTCTTTAGGAACATCAAGCCTTTCGACGATCTTTTTAAAGGTATTATCGGTACAAGCTTGATTAAAGTTTTCTTCCAGTGTATACTTATTTAGACTGTATTTAGAATTAATAAGTTCTTTAGTACTTTTCATGATTTATACTCCTTTAATAATTCCTCTAATTGGTTTTCTTCTTCTTGACTGATCTTGCCTTTAGTAATATTCTTATCAAACCAATCGGGAGTTTTAATATTTTTAACTTCTTCATTAATAATTTTATTATTTTTTCTTTTATGTTCCTTTTCGGCGACTTTCATAGCATCTTCTACCGTTTCAATTCCCAGTCTTTGCCACTGGCCAGCGAGCATTTCGACAAGTCCCCTTGTCAATTTTTTTTCGTTGACGTTTAAGATATAATCAATAAGAACGTTAACTACACCAGGTTTTAATTTATAATCAATTAAGAGATCTTCTATTAATTTTAGATCTCTTCGTGTTGGGTCACTACCCTTATTTTTACTTATAAGTAGTTCTCGGGGAGAAATCGTTTCAAAGGTGTATATCATTTTGGCTCTTTTGGATGTGTCTCCTACCGGTTTCCTCAAATATTCTGGTTGATTATTATCAATAATTGTGGGAAGAATTCCCCCATTGTCGAATTGATAGTAGTTTCTAGCACTTTTTCTAAGTTCATCTTTACTAATCGTTCCACGCTCATTAAAGCATCCTTTTACAATATTTGTCATCTTGACAGCATCAATATCATAAATAAAAGATAAATTGATAATAAGTTCTTTAATTTCTTTTGTGAATACTTTACTTGTATCAATATTTTTAGGCATTGAACTTATTAAAAAATTAAAATCAAAATTACTATTAATATTAAGCTTTAATTTATTATACTTACGGATATCTTCAAGTGATAAATCATAAGATGTTAGAGTTGTTGATTGAAATACATCGCTAAAATTTTTAGTAATATCTGTATAATTGTTTGTATTAAGTCTTGGTATTTTGAAAGATTTTATCAAGTTTTCATATTCTGTTTTTCCAATGTTACTATATAGAACAATATTGAGAATAGGATGTGATAAAAATTCACTTGGCGAAACAGGAGAATATATTTCGTAAATATAACTATTTACATTTCCTTTTTTTACTAGAGTTTTAATAAGACCAATCGCTTCTAATTTTTCTCTAGTATTTTGTATTTCACCAATTGTCATTCGCATACTTGTAGTAAGTTTTTGATGAGAAAATTCCTTACTTACAATTTCTAAATTATCTAGATCTGACCAAAACGTAAAGTATAACATAACAGCTTCTATGCCAATTACTGGCAAATATAAGCTCGTAAGTATTTTGCGGTCATCATTATGTAAAATTGTTTTATTGATAACTATGTAAGTATCTGCCGGAACTAAATTATGTTTCTCCATCCCATCACTTTCCTCATGTATATTGTATAATAAAAAAAATTAAAAGTAAAGAAGAAAACTTTTGGTAAAAAGATCCTTTTAATAGTACCAATAACGAAAATTTTATTCTTTTCTTAATATTAATGTTCCTCCCTTTTAATTATTAGTAGACTTAATAAAAATAAAATACAGCCCAATATTAATATGAAAAAATTATAATCAAATAATAATTGTGTCATCATATTAGCGGAGATATGGACCAAAATAGACGGTAATAAACTTTTCTTTTTAATATATAATAAGGCATTAACAATGCCAATTACTATAGCATAAATAACCGTTATTAAGTTATTATGAAAAAGTCCAAAGATAATGGCCGATAGCAAAATAGTAGTTTTAGTAGAGTTAAAGTTTTTTAATTTATTAATTAAAACGTATCTAAAGATAACTTCTTCAAATATGGGACCAATAATTCCTGAACTAATGATAACTAATAATATATTAACTTTTTCTGTAGGAATAAAACCTTTCCCCAAACCCAATATTATCATATTATATATAGTAGAGATAGAAACACCAAGTAACAAGTATGGAAAATAAGAATTTTTATGATAGATAATTTCTTTTTTATGTAACTTCAGAATGCTAAAAAGAAGTTGAAATAGGCTTAAGAAAATAGTCGCCCATATTAATGATTTGTCAATACCTAATACCCAAAGTGTGATTATAAGTATTAGGTATTGACAAATCATGACAAAAAAGATTTCTTTTAAAGATAACAGTAAATTTTTTATATACTTCATAAAATAACTCCTTATAATATAAAATAAGACAACGATGAATGTTGCCTTATGCAGCGCAAAATTAAGCTTTTACATTGGTAACTGCTAGTACATTAATAGCTTGTAAACCTTTAGCAGTTTCGATTAAATCAAATTCAACCAATTGACCTTCAGTTAAAGTCTTATAGCCATCTTGCTTGATTGCGGAATAATGAACAAATATATCTTCACCTTCAGGATAGTCGATGAAGCCATACCCTTTTTCATTATTAAACCATTTTACTCTTCCTTGCATAATACCACCTTACCTTTCTGTACTCCCCTTCAAGAATATTATAATATGCTTGAATAATGATTTGCAATCAATTGTGTAAGACAAAATTCGATAAAAGATTCTTGTTTTTAAATTAGTTGCAACCATAAATATTATAACATCAATTACTAGATAGAATCGTTGTCGTTTCAACTATCGTTTTAAAATAACGCTTGAAAGTAGTGATATTAACATGAAGTGAACAAAATAAAAAGTAGAAATATACTTATATTTCTTACTTTATTTCGATATGCATGATTTCTAAAATTCTATTTAAATCATTAATATTTTCAAAAAAAATATTAATTTTTTTATTATCTATCTTAACTTTAGTTCCAAGAATCTCTTGCATTTCATTTTCTATTTGAGAATAATCAGAAGATACTTCTCTTCGTAATATAGGAGTTCTCTTTTTAATTTCTTCTTTTTTGCTAAATTCTTCGAGATTATGAACACTTATGTTTTCCTTGACGACCCTATCTGCTAAAGTAATAACTTCGTCATTATCTTCCATTTTAGAAAGAACTCTTGCATGTCCCATCGAAATATCACCATTTAAAATCATCTTTTGAACTTCTTCTGGTAAGTTGAGAAGACCTAATGTATTCGTGATATGACTTCTGCTTTTACCAATCTTTTTAGCAAGATCTTCTTGTCTAATATCTAAATTGTCGATGATTCCCTTATAAGCCCAAGCTAGCTCGATAGCAGTAAGATTTTCTCTCTGAATATTTTCAAGAAGAGAAATTTCGCGCATTTCTTCATCTGTAAATTCTTTAACAATAGCGGGAATCGTATCAATACCAGCAAGACGACTGGCACGAAGTCTTCTCTCGCCCGCAATAAGATCGTATCCTTTAATTGACTTTTTTACAATAATCGGTTGAAAGACACCATAATTTCTTATTGATTCTGCAAGCTCTTCTAAAGCTTCTTGATTGAAGGTTTTTCGTGGTTGATAAGGATTAGGTCTTATTTCGGATACTGGAATTTCTTTAATGTCAGATTGTGTAGCTGTTTCCATAATATTACTTTCAAAGGTATCAAAATCTAATACCTCACTAGAAAATAATTCTTCTAAACCCTTACCCAATGCTTTCTTTTTCTGTTCCATTTCTTTCTATAACCTCCTTAGCTAAATTTAAATAGGCAATTGTCCCCTTATTTCTAGGTTCATATTCTAATATCGGTTTCCCATGACTTGGTGCTTCAGCAAGGCGAACCAATCTTGGTATAATTGTATCGTAAACTCTTTCTTTAAAAAAGCCTTTAATGCTTTCTATTACTTCAATACCTAAATTAGTATTAGAAAACATTGTCAGTAAGACACCTTCAATATCTAAATTAGGATTAACTTTTCTTTGAGCCAACATAACTGTATTTATAAGTTGCATAATACCTTCTAGTGCAAAATATTCGCACTGGACAGGAATTAAAACGGAGTCGGAAGCAGCAAGAGCATTAGTAGTAAGGATTCCAAGTGAAGGAGGACAATCAATCAATATAAAATCATAGTTTGTTTTTACTCTTTCGAGCTCTTCTTTCAATCTTGTTACTCTATTAAAATGGATGCCTATTTCTTTGGATTTTTTTTCTATTTCGATAAGTTCCATATCGACTCCTGCTAAATTTAAGTATGCGGGAAGAAGATACAAATTTTTGCTTTTAGTCTTAATAATAGACTTTTCAATAGTTTCTTTCTTGGTAAGAACTTCATATATACTACTTGTAATGTCGCCTTTATCAATTCCTACTCCTGTAGTAGCATTTCCTTGTGGATCTAAATCGACTAACAACACTTTTTTATCTAAAATACCTAAAGATGCCGCTAAATTTATACTAGTGGTCGTCTTGCCAACGCCCCCTTTTTGATTGACAATTGCAATAATCTTTCCCATATAATGTCACCTATTTTCCTCAAATATAATTGTATCAAAAAAAAGCAAAAAAAGAAAGAATTTTTGACATTTATTTATATATAGCAACTTAAATATATTCTAATTAATCAAATAAGTCATTTAAATTTAAAAAAAATTCGTAAATTGTTGACATAATTAAAATAAGAATATATAATAAAATAGCATTTGACTTGGAGGTGGATTTTATAATGAAAAGAACTTATCAACCTAATAATAGAAAGAAAGCTAAAAAACATGGATTCTTTGCTAGAATAAAAAAAGGTAACGTTTTAAATAAGAGAAGAGCAAAAAAAAGAAAAGAATTATCTGCATAGTAGTATCTTTTTCTTTTTTTATACACTAATTTAAAAAATACATAGTGACATTTCTTGAGCAAAAAGTGCAGAAAGGAACATTAATTAAAATGAAGAAGGTAGAAATAATAAAGTCTTCTCGCGAATATACTGAAATAATCGGCTTGAATAAAGCTAGAAGAAGCCCTTATTTTAGTATATATACTAGAAAAAATAATGAAGATAGTAACCGCTACGGAATTTCTATTCCCAAAAAAACTGGGACTGCGGTAGTTAGAAACAAAGTAAAAAGGAGAATAAAAAATATCCTTGATAACAATAAAAAAACTATACAAAAAGGTTGGGACTATGTTATAATTGTTAAGAAAGGAATATTAGCGTTAACTTATCTTGAAATAGAAAAAGAATTGTTAAAACTAATTAGAAATATAGGTGATTAATTTGAAAAAAAAGAAAACTACTTCTAAAATTATACTATTATTAGTTAGTTTAGTTATGCTTACAGGTTGCACTAAAAATCTTACCGATGAAAATAAAAAGATAGTTAAAGATGAAAATACAGGAAAGGCACTTACTGAAAACATTTTATGTAGACCGACGAATGAAGATGTAATTGATTTATATAAAGAGAATAATGTTGATACCGATGCTTTAGCGGAATGTAAAAACTTTAAACCATTTGATGCATATGAAGGCCTATGGACAACTATTTTTGTTAAGCCATTAGCTTGGGTTATCATTAAACTTGGTACCTTATTAGAAAGTGTTGGCCTTCGTGTAGGAGAAGCTAATGGACTAGCCATCATTCTTTCTTGTTTATTTATAAGATTAATTTTATATCCCTTTACTAAAAAGACCGCTATGCAATCAGAAAAGATGAAAGAAGTTCAACCACAATTAGAAAAACTAGAAAAAAAATATAAAAATAAAAACAGTGAAGAAGATCAAAAACATAAAGCTGAAGAAATGATGCTTATTTATCAAAAAAATAAAATAAATCCTTTGTCAAGCTGTCTACTATCATTTATTCAAATACCGCTACTTTTTGCTTATTTAGAAGCTATTAATAGAACTCCTGTAATATTTGAAAGTAAATTTTTAAAATTAGATATGGGAACAACTATCCTTCATGGAGTAACTTCTAACTTGTGGTATTGGTATGTATTACTCTTCCTTTTAGTTTTAGCTACTTCATACTTGTCGTTTCGCAAAACCTTGAAAGATCAAACAGCTATGCAAGCTCAAATGAAAGGAGCCATTTATTTCATGATGGCAATGATTGTTATTGCTTCCTTTAGTTTACCAGTAGCTTTAGGCTTGTATTGGATTACATCTTCGGTATTTACGATAATACAAAATGTAATTGTCGAAAGAAAGAAGGTAAAAAGATAATGAATAAGTATTATTTTGAAGGGAAAACAAGAGAAGAAGCTATCAATTTAGCATTGCAGGAATTAAAAATTTCTCGTGAAGATTTGGTTATTAATAGCTGTGAAGAAAAAAATGGCTTACTAAAGAAAAATGTTAAAATAGAAGTTTTAAACATGAATGAAATAGTATCTTTTATAAAAGATACCATTGGTGAAATAACCAAAAATATGAATATTGATAGTAATTTAGAAGTTAGAAGAAGAGAAAATGGTTTATCTATTACTATTTTCTCCGATAATAATGCTATTCTAATTGGGAAAAACGGCAAAAATGTCGCAGCTTTACAGCTTCTTATTAGACAGATGGTCAATAGCAGATTAAGTACACCACTTTCGGTAATAATTGACGTTGGTAATTATAAAGAAAAAAGAATTAAAAATATTGAAATGTTGGCTAAAAGACTAGCTCGTGAAGCCTATAAGACCCAGACAGAAATAGCAATGGATAGTATGAATTCTTATGAGAGAAGAATTGTCCACGAAGTACTTGCCAAAGATCGATATGTCTATACCGAATCAATTGGCGAAGAACCTGAAAGAAAAGTAGTAATTAAGTTAAAATAGGTCTTCAAAAAAACTTAAAGCCCCATCTTTTTGAGGCTTTTTACTTTACTTAAATATCGTAATAATCTTTTTTTTTTATTATATTTATGTTAAAATACTAGAGAAAGAAGGAAGGACTATGGAAGATACGATTGTAGCTATTTCTACTAGTTTAGGAGTTGGTGCTATTTCTATAATAAGATTAAGTGGTAGTGAAGCTATAAAAATAGTAAATAAAATTTTTACGAAAAATTTGTCGCAAGAAAAATCGCATACTGTTCATTATGGATATATCAAGGATAATAAAGAAAAAATTGATGAAGTTTTGGTAACTATTATGAAAGAGCCTAAAACTTTTACCAGAGAGGATGTTGTTGAGATTAATTGTCATGGTGGGATAGCTACTACTAATAAAATATTGGAATTAATACTTAAAAATGGTGCCCGGTTGGCTGAACCGGGAGAATTTACTAAAAGAGCTTTTTTAAATGGAAGAATAGACTTGCTTGAAGCTGAAGCGACGATGGATTTGATTTCGTCTAAAAGTGAGGAAGCAAGAAAAATATCAATAAATACTTTGACAGGAGAGAGTTCTCGCTTGATTAGCATTTTAAGAGACGAACTAATTCAGATAATAGGTAATATTGAAGTTAATATAGATTATCCCGAATATGAAGATATCGAACAGCTTACTAATATGAAAATATTACCTTTTATTGAAGAATTTAAGCGTAAATTACAGGAAATAATTGATAAATCAGAAGATAGTAAAATGATTAAAGAGGGTATAACTATTGGTATAATTGGTAGGCCAAACGTTGGTAAAAGTAGTCTTTTAAATGCCCTTATAGAAGACGAGAAGGCTATTGTTACAAATGTTCCAGGGACAACTAGAGATATTGTCGAAGGTTCTATTATTATTGATGGAGTTGTTTTTAATATCATTGATACCGCTGGTATTAGGCAAAGTAATGACATTGTAGAAAGAATGGGGATTGAGAAAAGCTTAAAAATAATTGATTCGGCCGATTTAGTAATAGTTATTTTAAACAATAATGAAGAATTATCAGAAGAAGAACTTGATCTTCTTGAAAAAGTTCGAGATAAGAAACATTTAACAATAATAAATAAAATTGATTTAAGTAGTAAAATAGATAGATCTAAATTAAAAGACACATATATAGAAATATCTGTTAATAAAAATATTGGTTTAGACAAAATTAAAGCTGCAATAAAAAAATTATTTAACTTAGGAGAATTAAAGACATCCGATTTAACATATTTATCCAATGCTAGAAGTATTGCCCTTTTACATAAAGCTTTAAAAAGTATTGATGAAGCACTAACTGAAATAAGAAATAATAGTCCTATTGATATTGTCGAATTTAATCTTAAAGAAGCATGGAATTATTTAGGGGAAATAATTGGTGAAGTCTATACTGATGAGCTATTAGATGAATTATTCGCCCGATTTTGTCTAGGAAAGTAGGTAGAAAATGGATTATGAAATAATTGTTGTTGGCGGGGGCCATGCCGGGTGCGAAGCTGCTATTGCTGCCAGTCGCAAGGGACACAAAACTTTACTAATAACAGGTAATGTTAATAATATTGCCACTATGCCGTGCAATCCTTCAGTAGGAGGAACCGCTAAAGGAATAATTGTTAGAGAAATAGATGCTTTAGGGGGTGTAATGGGTGAAGTGACAGATAAAACATTGATCCAAATGAAAATGTTAAATTATGCTAAAGGACCAGCTGTTAAGTCACTTCGTGCTCAAGTTGATAAAATAGCTTATCCAAGAGAAATGTTAAAAGTGCTTCGCCAAGAAAAAAACTTATTAATAAAAGAAGGAATGGTCGAAGATTTAATTGTAAAAGATCATAGTATTCGTGGGGTCATATTAAGTGATGGGGTCAATATAACGAGTAATATTGTCATTTTAACGACAGGTACTTATTTAAAATCTGATATTTTAATAGGTAGTACACGCACGAGAAGTGGTCCCCATGATGAACAGCCTTCCCTTCACTTATCTGATAATTTAAAGAAATATGGCTTTAACATTTTAAGACTAAAAACGGGAACACCACCTCGTATTGAAAGAAGTACAATTGATTTTTCTCGAACCCAAAAAGAGGATGGAGATCCAAAATATTATACTTTTTCACATACTAATCAGCATTATTATAATATTTACCGTCAAGAACCATGTTATCTTATTTATACTACTGACGAAACCAAGAAAATAATTCTCGAAAATTTAAATAAATCAAGTATGTATGGTGGGCTAGATGATATAACCGCTATAGGACCTAGATATTGTCCTTCAATTGAAGATAAAATAGTAAGATTTAGTGATAAAGAGAAGCATCAAATTTTTTTAGAGCCAGAAAGCCGCTATTACAGTGATATATATATTCAAGGGTTCTCTACAAGTATGCCAAGAAACATACAAGAACAGATGGTTCATAGTCTTCCGGGTCTCGAAAAAGCTAAAATATTAAAGTATGCCTATGCCATCGAATATGATGCTATCTATCCTACTCAGATAAAACCTAGTCTTGAAACCAAAATAATAGAGAATCTTTTTACTGCTGGACAGATAAATGGTACTAGTGGATACGAAGAAGCAGCTTGTCAAGGATTATTAGCGGGTATTAATGCCGCTTTAAAATTAGAAAATAAAGAACCATTAATTTTAAAACGTAATGAGGCTTATATCGGTGTATTAATTGACGATCTCGTTACAAAAGGGACAAAAGAACCTTATCGTATGTTAACGTCTCGTGCCGAATATCGTCTTCTTTTAAGACATGATAATAGTGATTTAAGATTAAGCCCAAAGGGATATGATGTTGGTTTATTATCGGAAGAAAAATATCAAAAATTTCTTTACAAAAAAGAAAAAATTTACGAATTAATAGAAAAATTAAAGGAAATAAAAGTTACTATTGATACAGAAAAAAGAAGAACAACTATGAGCGTTTTTGAATATTTAAAAAATCCCACTTCGAGTCTTAAAGAAATAATTGCTACTTTTCATTTAGATTTAGATTATACTGATGAAGTTATGGAAGAGGTAGAAATCCAAATCAAGTATGAAGGATATATTAATAAAGTAAATCGTGAGGCCCAAAAGCAACTAAAAAACGAAGAAAAACAAATACCTCCTGATATTGATTATGATAAAGTTGCTAATTTGGCAAGTGAAGCGAGACAAAAATTAAAGGAAATAAAACCTCTTAATATCGGGCAGGCTTCACGAATAAGCGGAGTAAATCCTTCAGATATAGCTATATTGTTAGTTTATTTGAGGAAGTATTATCATGAATAGAAAAAAATTTGTCGAAGAACTAAAAAAAATGAATCTTTTCCTAACAGAAGAGAAACTAGAAAAATTAAGGTACTATTACGAGATATTAAAAGAAGAAAACGCAAAATACAATCTAACAAGAATAATTAAAGAAGAGGAAGTTTATTTAAAACGCTTTTATGACAGTTTAACCATCATTAAAGTGACTGCTATAGGAAATAATAACATATGCGATCTAGGATCAGGGGCAGGCTTTCCAGGTTTAGTTCTAGCCATATGCTTTCCCGAATCTACAGTCACATTAATAGAGTCAAATAGTAAAAAATGTAAATTTTTAAAAAAGGTTAAAGAAACTTTGTCCCTACAAAATGTAACTATAATTAATGCTCGAATTGAAGACTATGCCAAAGAAAATCGTGAAGTTTTTGATATTGTTACAGCTAGAGCTGTTGCTCCTCTAAAACATTTATTAGAGTATGGTATTCCTCTCGTCAAAGTAAAAGGGTATTTTATTGCTATGAAAGCTAATATTGAAGAAGAAATAGTAGACATTGAAAAATATTATACTATCTTAAAAATTATTGAAGTAGAAAAGATAACCTTTTATTTACCAAGTGAGAATAGCTTGAGGACATTATTAAAATACCAAAAATTAGATAAAACAAATAAAAAATATCCTCGAAGGTATTCTGAAATAAAAAAATGTGATATTGTATAGCTTTCTTCTATAATATCCTTTTTCCCAAAAATATGAAGTATACCACTATTACAAACTTCCTTCTCTCCAAGAGAAGGTTTTTAAATATTTATATCTTTAATATAAATAAAATTTACTTTAAATTACTTTTGAGTCTACTCATATAAAATTTTTTGAAAATCTCTTGTAAAAAAATAAAAAGTATAGTATTATATATATTATAAGAGTGTAAAAGAATAGAAAGAGGTATTGATTATGCAAATGAATAAAGAAGTTGTAATGGTAAGGTTAATGGATATAATTCCTAATAGATTCCAACCAAGATTAACTTTTGATGAAGAAGCATTAAATGATCTAGCAAATTCAATTAAAGAACATGGTATAATTCAGCCATTAATTTTAAGAGATTTAGGAAGTAAATATGAAATAATTGCAGGTGAAAGAAGATATAAAGCCGCTACTATTGCGGGACTTACAGAAGTTCCAGCGATCATTGGTTCAATGGATGATCAAACTAGTGCTGAACTTGCTCTTATTGAAAATATTCAAAGGAAAGATTTATCTGCTATTGAGGAAGCAAAATCATATAAAAAGATTTTAGATTTAGGTAACCTTACTCAAGAAACTCTTGCTAAAAGGATGGGAAAAAGTCAGTCAACAATAGCTAATAAAATGCGTTTACTTTCTTTAACTAATGAGGTTCAAGTAGCTCTTATGAACAATTTAATATCTGAAAGACATGCTCGATGTTTATTGCAAGTTAAAGATGAAGACAAGCAAAAGGAAATGTTAAATAAGATTATTACAGAACGAATGACGGTACGCGATACAGACGAATATATTAAAAATAATTTAGAAGTATCAAAAACAGAAACGGTAGTGGATAATGGTTTAATAACTAATCAAATAAATAGCGGGCCATTAACTACCGAAAACGATGAACTAGTGACTGTTAAGATTCCCGATGTAGATCATACTATTAATAGTACCTCATCTTCTGTTGATACTTCAAAAGCTGAAGAAATTTTTAATCCAAACGTCTATGCGCAATCTGAGAATATGGATTTTATAAATATTAATAATTTAAATTCTGAAACTCAACCAGCATATGATAACATTAGTTTAACTTCAAATGAAACTTTTAATGGCTCAAGTAACACTACTGTCAATCACCAAAGTGATCCCTCTCCTAATCCTATGACTTCCTTACCTTTAAATGATGAACAAGGATCTACTGATTATCTAACTAAAATAAAGATGGCGACAGCAATTAAATTGGCTAGAGATACTGCTAAAGAGATCAATGATGCAGGATATATTGCTACTACCGAAGAAGTTGATATGCCAAGTGAATATCAAATAATAATTAAAATTCAAAAATAGGAATAAAATAACAAAATATCACTCATAATGACATTGAAAGGGTGATATTTTTTATGAAAAAAATAATTCTTATAATACTAACATTAGTGATAATGTCATTAATATATAACGAAACAAAAGCCGAAACAATTATTATCCCTAGTACAGCAATCAGATTACGAGTTATTCCTAATAGCAATTCCTATTTAGATCAAAATATGAAAAATAAAGTTAAAAATTATTTAGAAGAAAATACATATCAACTATTAAAGGATACTGATAACATTGAGGAAGCTAGAAATTTAATAACAAAAAATATCCCAATAATTGAAGATAATATCGATAATTTATTTGCTCAAAATAATTATGATATGGATTATGAAATAAATTATGGATATAATTATTTTCCTGATAAAGAGTATCGAGGTATAAAATATGATGAAGGATATTACGAATCAATAGTTATAAGTATTGGAAAAGCTGAAGGAGATAATTGGTGGTGTGTGCTATTTCCTAATCTTTGTTTAGTTGATTTAAATGAAAAAGACGATGTTGAATATCGATCATGGGTTAGCGAAATAATAAATAAAATATTTTGATAATATCGGCATAGAATTAGATAGGTGATAAATAGTGAAAATAGTTACCATTTTCCTAATAGCATTAAGCTTATCTATGGATGCCTTTTCTTTAGCCTTAATATATGGAACACAAGGAATAAGTAAAAGAGATAAAATTATTTTGGCCATAATTGTTGGAATGTATCATTTTATTATGCCCCTTATAGGATTGAGCATAGGTTCTTTTCTTACAGATAAAATAATAATAAATACCAATATCTTGGTAGGAGTAATACTTACTTTAATTGCTATTGAGATGATCATATCAAGCTTTAAAGATAAAGAGGAAAAGTTTCTTTTATCGTTAGCGGGTTATTTTCTTTTTGGTCTATCTGTCAGTATTGATAGTTTAACGGCCGGAATAGGGCTTCCCGCTATTACTAATTCCTTTTTCTCTTCAGCTCTCGTTTTTGCCATAACTAGCACCATCTTCACCTATTTAGGACTAAATTTAGGAAACATTTTAAATAAGAAATACGGAAAAGTTTCGACCATGATTGGAGGACTAATTCTTCTCATTATAGGAATAATCTATATATTTAAGTAAATAACGTCAATAATATGTCAAAAATATAACACATTAATCCAAAACAATTGACTTTTTCTATAAATTATTTACAATAAAATTAAATATTCTTAAGGAAGGAGTAGTTATGACGAGAATAAGAATTGTTGGTGGCTTTGAATTAAGCGGTGAAATAGAAGTAAGTGGTTCTAAAAATAGTGCTGTCGCTCTAATACCGGCATCTCTTTTATGTGATGAAAAAGTAGAAATAAGTAACGTACCTAATATTTCTGATGTTGATGCTCTAGAAGAAATATTATTGCATTTAAATGTTCAGGTGGAAAGAAAAGAAAATTCATTAAAGATTGATCCTTCAAAGATTATAAATAAAGTTATTCCAGAAAATTTATCCCAGAAATTGAGGGCTTCGTACTACTTTATGTCGGCCCTTTTAGGAAAATATAAACATGTTGAAATGTATTTTCCGGGCGGATGCTCAATTGGTGAAAGACCTATTGATCAAACTTTAAAAGGTTATCGAGCACTTGGTGCAACGGTAATCCGAAAAGATAATCGTTATATAATAGATGCTCCAAAATTAAAAGGAGCCAAACTATATTTAGATATGCCTAGTGTTGGTGCTACAGTAAATACAATTTTAGCTTCGGTAAAGGCTGAAGGAGTAACAATTATTGAAAATGCCGCTAAAGAACCAGAAATCGTCAATATTGCGACCTTTTTAAATAATATGGGAGCTAAAATAAAAGGTGCAGGAACAAATATTATTACTATAACAGGAGTATCTTATCTTCATAGTTCTTTTCATGAAGTCATACCTGATCGTATAGAAGCTGGAACGTATCTTATTATAGGATCATTGTTAGGAAAAAAGCTAAAAATAAAAAATATTATTCCCTCACACATTGAGTCCCTTACTTCAAAGCTTATAGAAGCAGGCGTTGAAATGACAATATCTTCTGATTCTATAACGGTAAGTAGAAAAAATAATTATAGAGCTATAAATATTAGGACGCTTCCTTATCCAGGATTTCCTACTGACCTTCAGCAGCCTCTGATTCCCTTTTTAACACAGTGTCAGGGCATAAGTATTGTTGAAGAGACAATTTACGAAAATCGTTTTCAAAATATTTCTGATACCAATCGAATGGGAGCTGATATTATTGTCAAGGATAATAATTTAGCTCAAGTAAGTGGTATTACACCCCTATATGGCAAAAATGTAGTTGCTACTGACTTAAGAGGCGGGGCCTCGCTTCTTATTTGTGGCCTAATCGCCGAAGGTATTACTATCATCGATAATATCAATTACATTTTGCGGGGTTACGATAGCATATGTGAAAAACTAACTCGAGTTGGTGCTAAAATAGAATTAATATAAATATACTTTACCAGGAGGAGTATGAAAAAAGTATTTTTAATATTAATTCTTTTTTTATCATGCTATTTTATTTACAATAAAACTGTTGATGGAAAATTTTATTATTTGGCTATAGGTGATTCCCTTGCTAGAGGAACAAATGAATATGGCGTAGCTTCTTATGGTTATAATGATCATATAAAGGACTATTTGTATAAAGAACAAAAGCTTAAAGAATATAATAAAGTATTTACTAATGATGATTATCGTATTACAGATATCTTAAAAATTTTAGAATATAATGAAAAAAAAGATGGTTATTCGTTAAATCGCTTAGTAAAACAGGCAGATATTTTAACAATTTCACTTGGAATGAACGAAATATATTATAAATTAGAAAAAAACAATCAAAACATATATACATATATAGATAATATGATAAATAATTACTCCGCATTAATGTCGTATATAAATAAGTTTCATCACGAATATGTCTTTGTATTAGGTTACTATAATACATTAGGAGAAAATCAAGATATCTTTAATTATGCTAATTATAAATTAAAGGAGTTATGTGATGATTACGATATTACATACATAGATTTATCAGCATTATTGGATAACAATCCATTATATTTGATTCAAAAACAAACTTTTCTTCCCAATGCCAAAGGATACGAAAAAATTTCACAAATAATAGTTGAAAAAATGGAAAATAACTGATATAATATAGCATGTATTTTATTACTATGACTTTGGTCATGGCGAAAGGAGAGACAAAATGAAAGCTAATATACATCCAAATTATGTGGAGGCAACAGTTACCTGTGCTTGTGGTAACACCTTCAAAACGATGTCTACTAAAGAAAATATTCAAGTTGAAGTATGTTCTAAATGCCATCCATATTATACAGGGAAACAGAATTTAGGATCTAGAAAAGGACAAGTTGAAAAGTTTAATAAAAAATTTGGTTTTAGTACAAAAGAATAATCTTTTGTACTTTTTGTTATTTATATTTACTTGTCTTATTTTAAAGCAAATAACTTTGTTTAATTTTAGAAAATTAAACAAAAAAAGACTTTTTTTGACATGAATTAAAGAAATATTTTACTAATTTAGATAGAAAAAATAAACATCATGTTTACTAAAAAAATAAAAACAAGGAGAAAAAGTAATTGCATATATAGATTTTTAATATTTAAAAATTGTTTTTCATTTTGATAATTTTGTGATATAATTATCGTAGTGATAATTTATGAAAATAAAGAAAATATTAGAAAATATTAAAAAAAATATTAAAATAATTAAAAAAAATCATCTATTAGTAGTTTTTTTTATTGCTTATAACTTAATTAATGCTACTATTTTGAGATTAGTTACGGTAAATACCTTAACAATATCTCCTTTTTTAGTAGATTTAAGTTTTTTACTTATTATTTCAGAAGTTGCTCTTCTTTTCAAACGTTCTAGAAGAATTAATTACTTTATGATTGTCACTATTATTCTAACTATAGTGTGTATAATTAATAGTATTTATTACCATTATTATAGCTCGTTTGCTTCTTTTTCCCTTTTAGCTACTGCTGCTTTTGCTGCCGATGTTGGAGATGCTATTGTCGAAAAAGTTATGCAAACAATAGATTTTATATACATATTATCACCAATTTGCCTTTATCTATCATATCGTTTTTTAAAGAAAAAGAGGTATTTTGAGAAACCAGTGAAGCAAGAGCAAAAAAAAGTTGCCAAAAAATTATCTTTATCAGCATTAGGTTTGTTTATTTTAGGCGGAATATTTATGCCCATTAACTCTTGGGCTAGACTTTTTAAATTATGGAACCGCGAAGCTGTCGTTATGAGTTATGGAATTTATTTCTATCAATTAGATGATTTCATTCAAAGCTTAACACCGCAAATAAATAACTTATTTGGTCATGATAGTGCTCTAAAAACAGTATCCGATTATTATACAGAAAATCAAAAAGAATCACCTCCTAATCAGTTTACTAATATTTTTAAAGGTAAAAACGTAATCGTTATTCATGCCGAAAGCATGCAAACTTTTCCTATGAAGTTAAAATTTAATGGAGAAGAAGTAACTCCTAATCTAAATAAATTAGCTAGTGAAGGAATATTTTTTAGTAATTTCTATTCTCAAGTTGGTGTTGGAACCAGCAGTGATGCCGAATTTACCTTTAATACTTCGCTTATGCCTTCCACGAGAGGAACTGTTTTTGTCAATTATTTCAATAGACAATATATTGCTCTTCCTAAATTACTAAAAGAACAAGGCTATTATACCTATAGTATGCATGCCAATACTGGCGATTTTTGGAATCGAAATACAATGCATCAAAATCTTGGCTATGACCAATTTTATAGTAAAAACTCTTATGTGATAGATGAAACTATCGGTTTAGGTCTTTCAGATAAATCTTTCTTTAATCAGTCTGTGGAAATTATGAAAAAAGTTAAAGAAACAGAAGAAGGTCCTTTCTATAGTTTACTAATTACTTTAACTAATCATACGCCCTTTAGTGATTTAGAACTTATCGATGAATTTCCTACTACTATAGATGTAAAAATAGAAAATAAAACCATAACTAGGGAGTATCTAAACAATACGACAATGGGCAATTATTTACGATCTGTTCATTATGCTGATGAAGCGATAGGAGAATTTATTGATAAATTAGATGATGAAGGTCTATTAGAAAATACTGTCATAATGATATATGGCGATCATGATGCCAGAATAAGTTATAATGATTTTAATCTGCTATATAATTATGACCCTATAGAAGATCGTATTTTAACAGAAGAAGATGAAAATTATATAGTATATAACAAATATACTTATGAGTTAGATAGAAAAGTCCCATTTATTATTTGGACAAAAGATGAAAATTTTAATTTACAAGTTGATCTTCCTATGGGGATGATTGATGTTCTACCAACAATTGGTAATATGTTAGGAATTAAGAGCGACTATCAATTAGGTACCGATATATTTAGTATTGAAGAAGATAATACAGTAGTTTTTGTTGATGGATCATTCCTAACGTCTAAAGTTTATTATAATGGCTCTAAAAATGAAATATACGCTATAAATAATGAACCAATAAATGAAGATTATATAAAGGAGCAAGCTGAAAAAGCTTCCAAGATTATCGAGATATCTAATGATATTATTAGTTACGATTTAATAAAGGAACTAGAATCTTAAATACTACTCATGAGTTTTGATAAAATAATTTAAATTAAGAAAGAGGAATAAAAAATGATAAAATTTATAGTATGTGAAGATAATAATGATGCATTAGAAAGAGCAACTCAAACGGTCACTAAAGCAATGATGAATTATGATGTAGAGTACAAAGTATATAAATTCACAAAATATACAAAAGAATTAAAAGATTTAATAAATGATGATCGCGATACTAAAATTTATATTCTAGATATAGAGCTACCTTCAATAAGCGGTCTTGAAATAGCTTCTGAAATAAGAGAAACTGATGATGATAGTACAATAATATTTGTGACAGCTCATTCAGATTGTAAAAACGATATATTTTATTCAAGACTAAAAGCTATTGATTTCATATCAAAATATCACCGCTACCAAGAAAGACTCTGTCAAACTATTGAACATGTTATGAAAAAAATGTTTCGTAATAAAAAGTTAGAATTTTCATACAATCATGTATATAATAAAATACTACTCAAGGAGATTAATTTTATCGAAAAGATGCCTTCGCAAAATAAATGCATAATCCATATGACAAATGATGATAAAAAATTTATAATATCGACAATTTCTAAATTAAAGAAAGAATTACAACCACTATTTTTTCAAACTCACAAAGCTTGTATAGTTAATTTATCAAATATAAAATATATTGACTATGCTAATTATAATATATATTTTAAAAATGGCCAAACTACGAACTTATTAACTCCTACGGCAAGAAAGGAATTGAAAGAGAATGTCAGAAATTATTAATGCATTTATAAGCTGTTCTATATTCATGCTATCATTATATGCCTTTGGTATGATTATTTTTGATGAAAAAGAAGAAGGAAAGAGATTAAGAAACATAATATTCTTTATCTTGGGCTGCATATTACACACACTAATAGTTTTGTATCTAGACAATACTCTGAAAACCATGTCATCATGCTTACTATATATCATCTTATTTAAAATAATGTTTAATTTAGGCTTTACTAAAGCTGTTTTTGCTGCCATTATATATGCAATATTGGCAATTATACCAGATTTAATTGTTACAGCTACTACTATTCATGTCCTCAATATAGCAAAAGAATATTTTTATGAAAGTCTCGCTGGAGGAGTAGTTTGTAATGTTTCAGTCAGCCTAATGGTAGTGGCATTATCGCTATTATTAAAAAAGCCATTAAGAAGATTGATCAACTATGACTTATCTGCTAATAAAAAGATCGTATTTATTTCAGCATTAACGATAGTATTTGTTGGACTATTTTTCTATAAATTTGCTGTAAGGTATGAAATTAGTAATGACGTATTAATAT
>JAGHHB010000027.1 GCA_017887885.1 Bacilli bacterium
ACCACCTACAGGACACCCAATGTCTTTCCCGTCGACCTCTTCCTTTAAATATTCCCCGTCACCTGTAAACCGTGACTTCCACCTTACACACTGTAATGTAACAAGACCATCCTCATCAGCTTCTAGTGTTGCTTTACCAATGGTTTTAGACATACAAACACATCCTTTTCACAATTTTCTATAAAATTCACTTATTCAACTCTTTTAAAATTTTTCTAACATTATGAGCAGCGTCTTCCTGTATTTCAATAATTCTTGCTCCTCTAGATTTAGCAACTTCTCTTAAATCACAAGCAATAGCTGTATGATATGAGCAACCAATCACTATAAATACATCATCTGGTGTTAAATCATAAACCATTTCATAAGCTTTTTGATAATTCGGTGCAGGGTCACCATATAAAACAGGTTTATTGTATAAAGACCAAGCTTTGCCCATTTCATCATCCTCAGGCAATCCACCATGAAGTTCTAAAGCATCGCTTCCAGCGAGTTTATGTAAACCATCAATATCCATCGTAATAACAGGAATTTGATATTCTGCTAAAGCATAATGCGCATCATTTGGTTTGGCTCCATTCATATTAGCCTTGAGTTGTTTTATAACCTCATTGTACTCTTCATGATGCGTGTTCGCATAACTTCGAAATAGTTTTTCTCTAATGTCTGGGCGCTCCATAAAAGTTGGGATTTGGCTCTGACGACTGATCCCCGCCCCAGTAAATGCTAGTATTTTCATAAAATCAACTCCTTTATTGTTCTATGTATATATAAGAAATTTTAATATTTACTTTATTTATTTCAAATCCTTTAACAATATCTATATCTGCCTTATTTCTTTGATCAAACACAATAACATATTCTCTTAATGCATTATCTTTAACTGCAATTGTTTTTCCAATACCATAAAGTAAAATATCATATAAATATGCATTTTCAGACACATAATAATCGACAAAATTATCTTTATTATAGTCTTGATCTTTTCGAAAAAGTGACCAATGGTCGCTTTTTAATTTTTCCCAAGAATCAATTAATAGATAACTATTAGTGATTCTTTTTTTATACGCCATTGCTTCAAAATGCATTGAGTTATTAAATATTATACTAGGATAGTGTGGACTTAATTGAATAGCATAATTATTTAAATATAAATCACACAAATAAATAAGTGTACTTTTTGAATGCGTATGTAATAACGAGTTTTCATTGTCCTTATATAAAATATCGTACAAAATATGCTGTTTATCTCTTTGTTCATATTTTGACAATTTTTCTAATACGGATTTAGATACTGTTTGAATACGATCATTTTTGATATCAATAATGTTTTGATACGACAATCCTGTTTGTTTAGCGAGCTCCATATAAGATAAGCCCGTTTTTTCTTTTAATTCAATAATATAGTTTGTTATAGACATAATCATCACCTATTCGTAATTATACTATATTTGCAAATAAAAATAAACAATCTATCATATATATGATATTTACATATTTATGTATTGCAATTATCATAAAATATGATATTATATGGTTACAATGATATTTGCTTTTATAATTATTGCAAATATCATATAAAGGAGGTGAATGTATGGAGCAGTTTAAACGATTTATTTCTTATCAAGAGCTAGCAGATGCCATTGGATGCAGTTATCAACAAATTCAAAAAGTTCATGCTAAAAGAATTATTGAATTATTTGATATCGATGTCTCTCGATTACCTAAGAGTGGTGTTCTTCCTCTTGAATGTTGTTATCAATATTTCGATGTAACTACACCAATAAATAAAAATACTCATTAGACCACTCGCCAAAGTTACCTAATGAGTATTAACACCGAAAGGATTATTTTGTTATTGCCTTTCTTGGCTATTATAACAAATATCATTCTTTCAAGCAAATATTAGAAAGGATTGAATTATATGAAAAACACAAATAATTTCACAATAAATAATATAAAAATTCGTATTTACAATCCGATTCTTAATCAAGAAAGGAACGGATATTATGAAATATAAGGGAGCAATAAATTATATTGTAGAAACACATTTTATAACAGAAGGTAGTAATGCATATGACTTGATTTCTAATTTTATCTATAACGATATTAAAAAGGAGTTAAATAATGGTAGTATCTTCAAGAAATCAGCATAAAGTGGGAATTAATTGCCGTTTAAGTAAGGACGACGATAAAATTGGAGAAAGTACCAGCATTACAAATCAAAAAAATATGTTAACAGATTATGTCAAAGAACAAAATTGGTTGCTTGTAGATATTTATATAGATGATGGATATTCTGGAACGAACTTTAATAGGCCGAATTTTCAACGTATGTTACAGGATATTGAAGATAAAAAAATCGATTGTGTATTAGTCAAAGACCAATCACGATTAGGAAGAAACTATATAGAAGTGGGCAATTATACTGAATATTATTTTCCAAAGCACAATGTACGATATATTGCTTTATCAGATGGTATTGATAGTGCTTCTTTGCAAGATATGGATATTGCACCATTTAAAAATATTATGAATGAATTTTATGCTAAAGATACTAGTAAAAAGATTAAAGCAGCGAATCGTACTATTGCTAAAAATGGTGGCCATAAAACAGTATGGCCACCTTTAGGATATAAAAAAGATCCAAACAATCATCTACAACTTATTATTGATGAAGAAACGTCTTGGATTGTTCGATTGATATATAATCTAGCTGACAAAGGTTATGGAGGTAACAAGATTGCTAGAGAGTTGAGTAGCCGACTCATTCCTTGTCCATCATATCTTATTTACCAAAAATATGGTGGGTATAAACACATTTATGAAAAAAGTGATGGCGAAAAGAAAAAGTATAATTGGTACAGTAGTGTAGTTAAGGGAATACTTGTTAATGAATTGTATCTAGGCCATAGTGTTCATTTTAGAAGCACAAATTTATCTTACAAAATAAGACAAAGAGTAAGAAATCCTGAAGAGGAAGTAATGATTGTTGAAAATACCCATGAACCATTGATTACTTTAGAGCAATATCAACGTATCAAAAAATTAAAAGAAGGACGAACTCGTGAGTCAAAGTCTGGCGAAATAAATCTTTTTTCTAAAATATTAAAATGTGGAACTTGTGGTAAATGTATGTCTTGGAATAGACAACCAGGAAATAAATCGAATATCTACTGCTGTAGCCAATTTAGAGAAAAAGGAAAAAGTGCCTGTACCATGCACTATATACGTGAAGATGATTTAAAAAATATCGTTTTAAACGCAATTAAATCAATTATTCATCAGACTTTGGCCGATCCCAAAAAATTTAGTGACACGTTAATTGAAAAGATGAGTAAAGATAATCATATAGCTATTAATCGCAATAAGAATTTATTAAATGATTATAATCAAAAATTAAAGGATGCGGATCGCAAACTATCAAAAATATACGACGACTATTATAATGAAAAATTAAGTATCAGGAATTTTGAACAATTATCCAAGAAAATTCAAACAGATCAGGATTATTATTTAAATGAAATTGAAAAAATTAAAAAACAATTAGAAAAACAAGATGAATTTATTGATAATATCCAAAATTGGATCGAAATCGTCAATAAATATAAAAATATTGATACACTGAACTATGAAATCATCCACATGTTAATATCCAAGATCATTATTCATGAACGAGAAGTAACGAATGAAGGAGAGATTAATCAAAAAATAGAAATCGAATATGCTTTTATTGGTTCGTTAGATAAAGGTGATATAGAAT
>JAGHHB010000094.1 GCA_017887885.1 Bacilli bacterium
AAATTAATTATTAATTCTCTGGTTGGATTATCAATACTCAAAAATTCATTAATATATTTTTCTAATATCTTATTATCTATTTTAATTGGTTCTATTTGTTCATTTTTAAGATTATCAATATTTATTTTATTATTTTCTATTTCCTTTTTTATACTTTCACTCACTCTTATATATTGTTTTTCATCAATCATGCCTTTTAACATATCCATATAAGTTTTATCTAAATTAGTTATTAATTTATTATTTGTAGTTTCTAGACTTTCAATTTGTTTTTTGATTTTTAAAGTGTTATCTTCAAACTCTATACCATCTAAAGAATTTTTGATTTTATTTTTATCTAAATATTTTTTACAAACTTCTTTTATATTATCTAAAATTACACTTTCTAATACTTCATAATTATTTGTATGAGTTGTGCATACATGATATTTTGAATATGTTCTATAATAATCACAAGTAGTATAACTTCTTCCAGTTTTATTTTGATATCTAATAGTTATACGATGTTTACAATCTCCACAATATAATAGTCCATCTAATAAGTAAAATCTTTTTTTCTCTGGTCTTTTAACATTTTTAGGTAAAAGAGTTTGAATATAATTAAATGTTTCTCTATCAATTATTGCATCGTGTGTATTTTCAACTATAATATAATCATTCGGATTATTTTTAATAGTCTTTTTAAGTTTATAATTAATCTTTTTAGTTTTACCTTGCACTGCATCTCCTACATAAATTCTATTAGTTAAAATTGCTTTAATAGTTGTATCAACCCATACTCCATATTTTTGTGATATACAAGTTGTATTTATACATTTAGTATTCCATACATAATTATAATAAGATGCTGGTGTTTTAATTTTTCTTTTTGTTAATTCTTGTGCTATAAAATGATATGTATTACCTTTAAGTGCTAAATCAAAGATTAATTTAACAACACTTGCTTGTTCTTCATTTATAATTAAATGATTCTTATTATTAGGAGCTTTTTTGTAACCAAAAGGACATCTGCCAGACACATATAATCCATCTTTCATTCTTGAATGTAAACTACTTTTTATCTTTTTAGAAATATCTTTAGCATACATATCATTCATTATGGCTTTAAAAGGTGCAATATCATTGTTTGTATTATCAATAAAAGTATCTATTCCATCGTTAATAGCAATATATCTAATATTATTATTTGGGAAATATTTTTCAATTAGTTCACCAGTTCCTATATAATCTCTACCAAGTCTAGACATATCTTTGGTAATTATCATATTTATTTTTCCTAATTCAATATCTTTGATCATTCTTCTAAATGATGGTCTATCAAAATTAGTACCAGTATATCCATCATCTACATATTCTTCTATTAGATTATAATTATTTTCTTTAACATATTGATTAAGTAAACTTCTTTGACTAACAATACTATCAGATTCTAAATTACCATCATCTCTTGATAATCTTATATATATTCCTACTTTAAAACTATTATTCCCTACCATTAATTTATACTCCCTTCTTTTGAGGAATAATGAGTACAATTAGATGGTAGATCCATTTTAATAATATTAGTCATGTCTGTCTTTTTTTGTATTTCAATCTTTAATGCTTCAGTAATTACTTCATTTAAAGGTTTTCCAGCATCTTTAAACTTTAAATTAACCTTGTATTTAACCATAGATTTTAATACCTCCAATAAATTCTATGGCTTTAATTTTTGTTTTAGTAATATCATTTAGTATGTTTATAACATACCTAATAATACTACTTAATATCATAAACATCATCTCTTTTTTATGGCATGGTAACTTATTAAAAGATAAATGACAAATCATTTTTTTGAAATTAAATTTGTAAATCATCATAAAATTAAAAATTTTTAATAAAATCTACAATAGCAGGATAAAATGTTTGTACAACAATATCAATTATTATCTTATTTCATAAGGAATTGATATGTTTAAATCTTATTTTGCACTTGCAAAATTCATCCTACTTTGTAGGTTGATATAAAGGTTGAAATTATAATTTTGTATTACATTTATAATGATTTTGAAAACAAAAAATCATCCTAAATTCTAATTTTCATTAAAATTTATAGGATGATTGTTTTTACTAATTATTAGTTTTTAATTTTAAAATTTTTATAAATCTATTTGTTAATGCTGGTTTTGCAAATTGTTCTTCTAATGTTAAAATACTAGTTTTATATCTCCTATATGCAGCTTCATAGTTTCCTTGTTCAATTTGTTCAACGCAATAATCAATTATATTATCATAAATATAATCATAAATCATACCAGATTTTTCTTCTTTATTAATAGCTTCAACAATTATTGGTGCTACTTCATAGTAATGCTTAATATCATCTTTTGAAACAAAATTATCTCTAAACCATCTTAATACTGTTAGTTCATA
>JAGHHB010000028.1 GCA_017887885.1 Bacilli bacterium
TATTCAGACTATAGCACGCAAAAATTAGAGTAGATCTTCAAATTTACTCTTTTCTTATGCAAATAATACTTGATTGTCAAAAATTCTTTGTATCGATTCGAAAGGATTAATATTTCTTTTAATAGATATTTTAATAATTGATAGGGTATTGGCAAAACATTCAGAACCATTCATACTTCTAAACCTACCTGATACTTTGGTTTTAATTTTAAATATTCTTAAATCTTGTTCACTTCTATTATTATCAAAATCAATTTCAAAATAGAATCAAATTCTTTTTCATATTCTCTTCTCTTATCTTATTCAAATTTTTTAAGACCATACATTGGAAAATTTGATTTAATTATAGATAAAAACTTATATAATATTTACAATTTAAATTATAAAATATATAGAGATATAAAAAAATATATTCGTAAAAATAACAACTAGATTTTAATATAAAAATCAGCTATTTAGATAAATTACTAATATTATTAATTCATTACAAAAGTTGGGATTTCTGATGAGAATAGTATTTTTAGGGGATAATTTTATCCTAAATATAGAAATTTCAAAAAAAATAAGAATGTAATTAAAGCAAATTCTTATGATTGTTCTTATTGTAAAGTAGATAATCTTAAAACTATTGCTGATAAAATTAACTAGGGAAATCCAATACTTGCATTTGAATCGTTTATCGTTTTTATAGCCAACATAATTATTCTAATCTCATAAAATCTTTACTTTACTGTCTTAATTTACCAATTATTTTGAAGATAAAAATATTTAATATATAAATAACTTTTATAGTGTACTTTATATAATTTGATATTTTGATATCTTTTTACTAAAAAAATAAAATAATTAACAACTTCTTTTTTATAAAATTCCTCAAAATTAGAATATTTATCTTTCTTATCTATTAATTTTATTAGTTCATCTATATAAACAAATCCTTTCTTTTTATTATTTTCTATATCCATCAAAAAATATTCTTCTTTAGTATATTTCCTTATAAAATATGACGTAATTGCTCTTACAATACATTCTCCAATAAAACTATCTTTGTATGTATAAAATGATTGTAATCCTTTTGAAATAGAAAATGCAATTAAACTATCTATATTTATATTTTTAAAATATTTATCACCTAAAGGATTACAATATGGATGAGAAAATTCGTGAAAGAAAATGCCAATATCACTTGTAGGAAATTTATATTCATTTGGTATTTTACTTACATTTTTTATCATCTTTAAGTTTACTATATCATTATCAATTTTTAAATTCATAGTTACCATTTAAAAATAGAACTAAATATGGTATTTTTGAAAAATAAGTTAAATCAATATTTTTTTATATAAATTCATTACAGTATAAAGGCAGAGTATCGAGACATTTACTGTCTATATTATATTCTCTATTAACAGAATAAATTAATCCAAATATGAGTTCAGCACTTTTATCAAAAGTTATTTTCATTTAAATTATCTCTATTTCATTCAATTATAAAATTTGTAATTTTTATTTATTCTTTATACATATATTATAGCATATTAAAAGACTATTGTCTAACTTAACTAATATTTAAAAGTTTTTTAATAGTCTTAATAAACATATGGATTATTTTTGGAAGTACAGAATTGTTGTGCATTATCTTTCAAAAAATGATGCATATTCTACACTTTTATCGTGGAATAAAATTCTTTGGCAGGAATGTTTTTTAAAAGAATCTCCTTTGACTCACAAATCCAAGTCGGCTTTGCCGCTTTAGTAACATGTTATTATACTTATTGATATAGCTAAAAAAAGAAAGTCCATTAGTTGTAAAAACTTTTTTTGATTTTTTTGTCAATCAAATGTTATTTTTTTATGTTTTCAGTTTCAACTTGTGTAGTATTCATTGATTTCAAATATTCTTTTAATGCTTGAACCATTTTCTGATATCCTGCTTCGCTCATATTATTGGCCACAAAATTATCATTTGAATATAGTCCTCTTCTTTCGGCTAAATAATTATCTCCAAAATCCCATATTTGGTAAGTTGATTGAAATTCTGAAAAACTTTTACCTTCTGCTGCTTTTAAGAAACTATTTGCTGCATCAGTAAATGAACCACCATTTTGAAGAATCCAATTTTCAATTCCAACTCCACCTAAACCACCTTGAGGAATTTCTCCACGATTAGGCTTATATGCTTCGGCTTTTTTGAGTACTTGTTTAGCAAGTAAAATATTTGCCACAACATATTTATATTTTTTTGGATCTGTTCTTTGAATAGTCGCAAGTCTATCTTGTAATGCCATATCTGTAGAATATGATACTTTATCTGTTTTTTGAGTAAATGTAATATCAATATCAACACTCATATCAGTATCTATTTGGACACCCTTTAATCTAAAATCACCAGTTCCAGTTAATTCAGAGGAATTTTCTCTGCCAAGATTTTTTAGTATAGTTTGCTTTATTTCATTTAATCTTGTAGGATTTAATAATATATTTTTATCTAATCGCATCGTAAAATCAAAGTCGCCATCTCCAGGCTTATTTGTTCCTCTTCCTGTTGAACCAGTATCAATTAATTCTACGAATCCCTCCGTTAAATCTCCATCAATATTAGTTTTTAAATGTAATCCTAATTCATCAAGAGATTTTTTAATAACACTAGTAATCTTTTCTCTTTTAGCTTGAACTTCAAAATTACTTTGTTCTATTTGTTGTGCAAAATATTCTGTTTCCTCTGTAATTAAATTTTCGGAGAAAGCATAGTTATCATATCCAAAATATGATAAGCCACTCATTTTAGTTCTTAATTCATCGTAATCTTTTGAAGTAAATACAATTTTACCCTCTTTATTAGCTACAGGAATATAGAAACCATTCATAGCAATTTCTAATCCTACTCTTGGATCATAATTTTCCATAACAATATAATTTATTTCGCTAGAAGCAAATCCTGTTCTAATTCCATAATGTCCTTGTCCCCAAACTCCAGTATAGAATACTTCAATTTTAGACATATCTCTTTTTGCCTCTAAAGTTTCACTATTTGTTCTAGTAGTCATAAACCGATCATCATTTTTTAATACAAACCATATAGGTCCATAACGTGAAGCAACGGTTACATTCATTTTATCACTTATTGTTCCATCTGAACTCATTATCATCGATATATCTGTATCAAGTGGAGTAGCATCACTACCAGCACTTGAACCTAAATATTCTTTTGAAACACTACCATTTTGTAAAATGTTTCTTAAATATGTAATATCGCCAATTCCTTTTATGAAATCGCCTTGCTCTAGAACCATATCTGAATTAGATGCATTTCTATTTCTTGAATCTGCTGTTTTTACTTTTTGATTAATATATTCTTTAGCTTGTTCTAAAGTATCAATTCCAGCAAAACCACAAAACATTCTAATAACTCTATCTGCTAAATTATAATCCAAAGTTCCATTGGGGGATAATTTTTTCGAAAGTTCTAAAATATCTGTTAAAATATTCCCAGTAGATATAAATATTTCGTTATCCTTTTTAGCTTTTATTGTATTGTTATATAAGGTTGCTAAATGATTACAGAAAGTAGTTAATTCTCTCATTTCAGCTTCACCAAGTGAATCGAATTGAATTTGACCTGATTTTATACTCTCATATAAATTAGAACCAAATTCTATATTTCTCAAATATGCATTGACAGATCTATTATTTGACCCAAATGAAGCTTTGATTAAATCAGAAAAAACTATTATTTTTTTACTTGTTGTTGATGACATTTTTAATACTGGAGACATTTTTGGACTTTTAAAATTAAATCCTTGAAAATCAGGATGTAAAATTTCAAAACAAGAATATATTTTTCCAACAGTAGGAATATTATTTCTTATAAATACATTTTCAATTTTACTTAAATTTTCTGTAGGATTTTTTGATTTTAATATTTGTAGAGCAAGTTCTTTTCTAAATGTAAATATTTCACTTGAATTTGATAATGATAATCTTGATAATATTTCTGAAACATATTCTGAAACATCTTGTATTTTTTCTACATCAATATTAGTTTCGAATTCCATAATATATTTTTTAAATACTTCTTGAACTTCAACATCTTGTATTTTAGAATATACTGATATAACTTTCATACGATTATAGTTTGCAGTTTTAAAATTTTCAGAATCATTAAATAGTGGAATAATCCAAGACATACTCTCTGAAAATGCACAGGCTATATTTGTATTTTCAAATATATCTAATAATTCAGGATTATCATTAAAGTCATTTAAAGTAAATTCTCTATTATAAAATTTATCTTTAAATTCCTGTGGAACATTTGCTCCTAAAAATAGAGTTGGATTATTATTTTTAAAATGATTTGGGGCATTTTCATCATATTTTATTTTTCCATCAATGATAGAATGTAAGATTATTTTATCTAACTCGTCTAATAAATCACCTTTTTCCAAATTAGGATTGAATTTAAAACTATATACCAGATTTTTTTCAAAAGCTGGTTCAAGATACTTTCCATACAAGAGCATTACATCAAAGCCATCTATTAAACCCAAAGTCTGTTTAATAACATTAACTAAATTAGTTGTATAATGTCCGTTTTCTTTATCACAAATATCAACTGGCATATATGTGAATAATACTTCTAAATCAACATCTTTTAGAAATTCTCTATAAGATTGATTTGATAAAATAAATTCAGAACTGATTGTTCGATTATAAAATGCTTTTTGCAACTCTTGAGGCGCATCACTACTTAAAAACATGGATGGATAATTTTTTATTAAATCTTTAGGAATGTTTCTAGGATAAATTATTCTTCTTTCTATAATACTTTTTCTAAAAGCCTCATTTATTCTTTTTTGAATTTGACTAAAATCGTCTTTTATTGAAAATATTGTTCCACGCCAAAAAGGATAAATATTTAATGTATCAAGTATATCAAAATAGTCGGTAATAAAGTTCATAAAACCATTAAAATCTATTTTACTAGCGAGAAAACTATAAAAATTTCCATAATAACTATCGTCATTAGGATATGCTACTTCAATTAAACTTCTTTTAAAACAAGAATCTAAATTTTTTCCATTTAAATATTGAATATATTCTGGATGTTCTACAAGCAATCGCGGAGTAATTTCCTTTGTATAGAATAATTTTTGCAATTCTTCTGGAGCTTGTTCTGAAATAAATAATTCTGCATTTTTTATTCTAAACTCTCCTGTCATGTCTCTATAATCAGGAGCTTTATAAACAGCGTTTGGACCATGTATTATCATTCTTTTCATCGCTTCATAAAACTCATCTTTTGTATATGGTCCGTAAATATAATTTCCCTTTTCATCATGTTGCTTTTTTGCATAAATAATTTTATAATGATCTTTATATATAGTACTCATTAACTTTAACATTTGACAATTATTTTTAGTAAAGAAATGTCCACATTCATTATCAAAATCAACAATATTTTTTAATCCAAAAGTTCCAATAAAGCATAAAACATCATAATTTAATAACTCTGAAAATGAAATAAACATATTAAACACGTAATCTTGTGGTAATGTTTTTAATTCTTCTATTATTTTTGGCACATCAACTCTATTAAAGAGTTTTAAATAATCTTCCATAGAAGAATATTTAAATAATTGTTTGTATTCTTCATTGGTTAATTGTATATTTCTTATCCTAGTGCTTATTAATATAGAATCTGTAACGCTTTTAATATATTTGTACTTCTCTTCATCACTAAAATGTAAAATAGGCATTTCATAGGCATCAATACGCGAAATAAAGAAATAAATATTATCATGAGCAGTTATCAGAGGGGCTAAATTTTTATAATTAATCATAAATTTTTTTAATTCACTATCTGTAATATAAAGGTGGTTTTTTCGTTCTTTTAGTAAACAATAGCTCAAATCTTTATCTTTAAATAAATCCCAATTATTAATTAAATCTTTAAGCGAAGTCTTTCCTTCATTAAACTCTCTTTTTTTATCTGCTAGA
>JAGHHB010000029.1 GCA_017887885.1 Bacilli bacterium
AATTAACCGCTGATCCAGGATGTAAAACAAGGTATTTCATTCCAAGTCTGTAACATCTTTCTATTTCATTAGTAAGAAAAGAAACAGAAAATTCAAAGTTATCAATGTTAGCTAAATTAATAATATATGGAGCATGAACAATAACATTTTCCGGTTTAAGATTATGAAAGGTCATAAGATTATAGGCTTCTTTAGTTAAGTCATCATTAATGGTACTTCGGCTTGTATTCTGTGGTGCTCCCGTATAAAACATAAACGCATTAGCATCATAACTCAAAGCTGCTTTAACACTACCAAGTAACTGTGTATCATTTTTATAAGATACATGACTTCCAATTATTAAATTCATTTATTACACTTCCTTTTTAATAAAAAACTACTGATAAATTATCAATAGTTTTAAAAGATAAAATTATATATTGCTTCGGTTAAAATTAAGATTGCACACCAGCATCATCGGAACTCAAAGCATAAACTACTTTTCCAGAAATAGCAAATTTACCACCAGTTTTAGCAACTAATAATACTTCTGCTCCTCCATTATCTCTAACACGAATTGAAGAACAAGTATTTGCAGTAACATTTACACTAGCACCAGTTGGAGCAGTTCCATCTAAAACCAAATCATTATCAGATAAATCCAAGACATCCGCTAAAGTAACTGAAGCATCGCCACCTGCGGCAGTATCTTGTGTAATATCACCAATACACTGCCAAGTACTAGTTGCATTTGCTCCCTTTAAAGTAGGAGTCGTCGCTAACAAATCTTGTGCTACCGCCGTATCATAACTATTAGCAGTCTCCTTCGCTAAATTCCAAATACTTTGTACTCTGGCATCAGAAATAGTACTTATTATTGTAGGTACTGTTACAACGACAATAATAGCTAGTATAACAATAACAGCTAGTAATTCTATCAATGTAAAACCTTTTCTATTTAACTTTCTCATTTTGCATCCTCCTCTATTTTATAAATTAATCTTACCATAAAATAGAGGGTTAGTCAATTGCTTTTCGATAAATATTTACAAATTTATTTCCATATTTTTTCTTTTTTAATAAGATAAAATCTCCATAATTATCTTTTAATACGTCGACACTATATTCTAATATTAATAATCCCCCAGAATTGAGAATGTCTTTAGTAGATACTATTTCTATTATTTTTTCCATAATATTCATCTTATAAGGAGCATCTACTAAAATAATATCGAATGTAATATCATGTTCTTTAAAATAGCATAAAGCATCTCTATAATCTTTAACTATAATTTTCGTCTTATCTTCAATTCCTAAATTGACAATATTTTTCGTTAAATACTTTATTATCTCTCTATTATTATCAACAAAATAACACTTACGAGCTCCCATCGATATTGCTTCTATTCCTAAACTTCCAGTCCCACAAAACAGATCCAGTATTACTGAAGAGGTAATATTATCTTGGATCATAGCAAATAATGATTCCTTTACTCTGTCCATTGTCGGTCTTGTCCCTAAAGTATTATAGCCTTCCAAATTTCTTCCTTTTAAATATCCTCTTATTACTCTCATCAATGACACCCTTTTACATTTGTATACTGTTTAAATCGATTATTGATTCTTAAAATCAAATAAAATAATTCTGTATAATACTTCATAAAATTTTGATAATCATTATTTTGATATATCTGTCTTTTCAAAACTATCTTCTCATGATCATCCATACTCGCATTAAACTTTTGTATTTTAGCTACCAAATTTCTATTGCGGACAACTAAAGACTTATAATGTTCCAAATTCTTTATTAAGCTACTTTCCTCAAAGGAAAGTATTAATTCCTTTGTCTTACTAATAACCTCTTCCATTATCGATACTTGAACTCTCTTTCTGCCTCTCTTTTAATATCTCTTTCTTTTAGTGTTTCCTTCTTGTTATAATTCTTCTTTCCTTTAGCAACACCAATTAAAATTTTAGCATTACTTCTAACAAAATACATCTTAAGTGGTACTAAAGTATAACCTTCAACCTCGAGCTTTTTCTTCATTTTTAATATTTCTTTTTTATGGAACAAGAGTTTTCGTGTTCTTGTCTCTTCATGATTAAACCTATTCCCCTCTTCATATAAAGAAATATGTGTATTTAATAAATATACTTCATTATTTCTTATTATTGCATAACTATCTTTAAGATTTACTCTTCCCTGTCTTATCGATTTTATTTCGGTTCCCGTAAGAACAATACCAGCTTCATAAGTATCTTCTATTTGATAGTCATATCTAGCTTTTCTGTTTAGGATTTCCACAAATAACACCTCTTACTTTTTCTATTAAAACTTTTTTAGAACTTTATTGCTCTAAAATTAACTATTAAGGGCCGCTACTGGTATAGTACTATCCATATTCTTAATAACCGCAGCATATTTATTGTAAAGTCTTTCGTAATCAGCGATATAATTTCCTATTTCAGAACTAGAAAAAGGAACCACTTTAAAATTACGCCAACCACTATAATAAGTAAACAATAACTCATTATTAACATCACTTAATTTAATAGAAGATTTTCCATCTTTAACTGTCTTTGTTATCTTGACAGATGAAAGAAGACCAACCATCTTTGCATAATCTAAATCTGTCTCTTGCGCGGATATTAAGTTTCCTAACGAATAAATTACCAAAGTATCATCAATCCAAGTTACTGGCATTACAACATGAGGATGGGAACCAATAATAATATCTACTCCGCAATCAGCTAAAAATTGTGCCATATCTTTTTGATAAACTGTCGGTGTATGAGTATATTCTACCCCCCAATGCATAGCTACCATAAGCACATCTACTTGATCACGTACCCTATCAATATCTTCCTTAACAATTTTCTTGTAGTCTTGATATGCGCTGTCATTATCAGGATTATTACCATTAGTAGGCCAAACATTGACTAGATACTCCTTACCACTAGGTACCGCAATACCATTAGTTCCATAAGTATATGATAAAAGAGAATAAGATATATTGTTTTTCTCCATTATGTAAGCTTTATCACGATCTTCTTGTGAACAGTAACTTCCCGCTGTCATTACTCCTTCTTTATCTTTCCAATAATTACAAGAATTAATAATCGCTTTCTCGCCACGATCCATTGTATGATTTGTAGCTAAACTAACTAAATTAAAACCAGCATCAATCATAGCATCACCAACTTCATAGGGCGAATTAAAAGTCGGATAATCTGATAATCCTAACTCTTCGCCACCTAAAATAGTCTCTTGATTATAATAGGCAAGATCGTAATTTTGAACTATCTCTTTTATATAAGTATACATCGGTTTAAAATCATAACCATCATAATTGGCATTCTTATTAGCATCTTTATAGATACTACTATGAATCAAATTATCGCCAACCATCACTAAACTAACTTCATAAGATTTTTCTAAAGATTCTACTTTATCATTATTGTTATTATTATCTATTATAGTATTATCATCCGATAATTGCTTGATAACAAAATACGTTCCCAAAGAAACTCCTATTACGACTACCAATAGTATTAGTATTCTACCCCATTTTAACTTTCTTCTTTTTCTTTTCATTACTACACTCCCTTTAAGATTCTATTGCAAAATTAGTTACATCTCGTTTTATTTTTTTCTTCATAAATAGCAAAGTCGACAGTACTATTTTCTTTGTTAGCACCTATAACCTCGACCATAACTTCGTCTCCAAAACCATATTTTTTCTTTGTCCTCTTACCAATTAAAGCCATTAAATCACTATTATATATATAATAATCACCTTTTAAATCTTCAACTTTAACTAAACCTTCGACGGTATTAGCAAGTTCCACAAAAAAACCAAACTCTTGTACCCCAGATATTATTCCACGATATATTTCGCCAAGATGATCCATCATATATTCTGCCTTCTTCATCTTATCAACATCACGTTCACAGTTTTGCGCCTCTTGCTCTCTAAGTGAACAATATTCGGCCATGACAGGAATCTTCTCTTTATTTTCGTTGATTATTTTATCATTATAATTATAGTTATAATCTTTAAGCAATCGATGTAAAATTAAATCAGGATACCTTCTAATTGGTGAAGTAAAATGACTATAACACTTACTTCCTAAACCAAAATGACCAATATTAATATCAGAATAAATAGCTTTAGACTGTGATCTAATAGCCATATCATGTAAGACCCGAACTTCTTTAACATCGTCAATTTGTTTCAAAATATTCTGTAAATCTTTAGGTCTTTCAACTTTATTTCGTCCCGTTATAACATAACCATGGAGTGATAAAAATTTCAAAAATTCATTTAATCTTTTTTCGTCTGGTTTGTCATGGACTCTATAAATTCCTGGCAAATTGCGATAATATATCGAAGAAGCCACCGTCTCGTTTGCGGCAATCATAAAGTTCTCAATAAGTTCTTCTCCAGATCTTTGTATTCTAGCTTCAATAGCAACGGGGTGACACTCACTATCAACCTTAATTTTAGCTTCTGTACTTTCAAATTCAATATAGCCTCGATTAAGCATTTTTTTTCTTAAAATTTTGGACAACTCATTCATAAGCAATAAACTATTTTCAAAGTCCTCATAACCCGAAGGAACAACCTGCTCTTCCAATATTTGATTTACATCATCATAAGTCATTTTTTTCTTACTTCTAATTATCGAGGGAAAAATACTATATTTAACAATATTTCCTTTATCATTAATTTCCATTTCACAACTAAAAGCAAATCGATTTTCATTCTCATTTAAAGAACAGATACCATTAGATAACTTATGGGGAAGCATCGGCAACACGCGATCGACCAAATATACTGAAGTTCCTCTAAAATACGCTTCCTCATCTATCTTACTTCCTTCTTTTACATAATAAGATACATCGGCAATATGGACTCCCAATAAATAATTACCATTATCTAATCTCTCTAACGATATAGCATCATCAATATCTTTAGTATCAGCACCATCAATTGTAAAAATTTCTTTCTCGCGTAAATCTCGTCTTCCACTTGATAATTCTTTTTCTATTTCTTCATCAGTAAGAAAAGAAGGTATTTCTCCTAATTCATCAAGAACTTCGGAAGGAAAATCTGGTTTAAAATTATATTCGTAAACAAAAGATAGTATATCGACACCAACATCGTTTTTATGACCTATTATCTTGACTATCTCACCAACTCTTTGACCACTCTTTAGTGGTCTTACTATAACTTTATGTCCTTCGACAGCCCCATTAAGTTTATCTTTCGGGATATATATTTCAGAAGCACTTTTCTTATCGGGATCGACAAAATATTCCCCTTCTGTCATAAAGACTTCACCAACTAGCGGATCGTAATTTCTTTTAATAATTTTAACAATTTTTCCCTCTGGTCTATCACTATCTCTACTTACATATTCAAATAAAACTAAATCGCCATCGATAGCACCACCAGTATTCTTTGAACTTACATATACATCCTTTAAATCTTTTCCTATTTCAATAAAACCAAAACCCTTCTCATTTAGTATAAAGTTTCCTTTCGCTAAATGACTATTTTCCAGTAACAAATATTTTCTTTTCTTGTCACTATAGTATAATATACCTTCACTTACTAATTCATTTAAAATTAGTTCTAATTCCTGATAATCTTCTATCGTACTTAAATGCAGCTTATCATTAAGTTCTATTATCGTAAGTGAAGAATTTTCTTTTAAAATTTCAATTATTTGTTCTTTCATTTAAGGGCCCTCCATTAGAAAAAAGACTTAAGATTTAAGTCTTACAATGATATTATTAAACACAATATAAAGAAAGCAAAACCTAATATATAAGTTAATTTAGTTATAAATAACTCAAAACCTCTTTCTTTTCTATTGGCAAATAAATCAGAATTTCCCCCCTGAATTATTTGTGAAGCAGACTCTGCTTTACCACTTTGTAATAATACAATAGATATCAATAATATTGATACTATAATTGCGGCTATTTCCATGAAAACCATTCCTTTCATATAAAAATATTATAACAAACATCTCTATTTTTGTAAATAAATTATGATGATAGTGTAAAACATATTATCATTTTCATAGATACCACGCTTTCATATAATCTTTATCTTTAACTTAATTATACCAAAGAGGTATCTTTTTTATTTTAAATTTGGAACATATATATTATAACTCAACATTATTATTCCATTTATCTTACTAATACTGAATCCCCCAAATTACTAAATTGCTAGCCTCTTTCCCACACACAACGCACTTATCAGATACTTTTTCTTCATTAAAAGGAATACATCTTGCTTTACATCCTCTTATCTCTTTAATTTTCTCTTCACACTTAACATCGCCACACCACATTGCTTTAATAAAACCAGGATGACTATTTATAATATTTTTAAATTCTTCTAAATCTGTGCAAGTATACGTCATCTCTTCTCTTCTTCGAAGAGCTCTATCATACATATCCCTTTGAATATCTTCAAGTAAAATCTTAACATCATTAGCAATATCTGTACTTACAAACACTTCTCTTTTTTCTCTAGTATCCCTTCTAACCAAAGTAACAATACCATTATCTAAATCTCTCTTTCCTATCTCAATTCGAACAGGTATTCCATTGACTTCAGCTTCAGCAAACTTAAATCCGGGACTTTTTTCACTATTATCAATATATGTTTCAATTCCTGCCTTTGTAAGTTTATCTAGATAGTCATTAGCCAAACTTAATACTTCGAGTGTCTCACCAATTGGAATGATAACTACTTTTTTAGGAGCTATTTTAGGTGGTAAAACAAGACCATAATCATCCGAATGAACCATAATTAAAGCCCCGATCATACGCGTTGATATTCCCCATGATGTCTGATATGGATAAGCTAGCTTATTTTCTCTATTTGCATATTTAATGTCATAAGCTTTCGAAAATTTTTGACCAAAATAATGTGTCGTAGCCGATTGAAGGGCTACTCCATTATACATAAGAGCTTCTACTGTATAAGTATACTCGGCTCCCGCAAACTTTTCCTTTTCTGTTTTCTTTCCTACTATGCTAGGAATCGCTAAATATTCATGGAAAAAGTTATTATAAATATTTAACATCTTCAGTGTTTCATTTTCAGCTTCTTCTTTAGTTTCATGAATAGTATGGCCCTCTTGCCATAAAAATTCACGGCTTCTCAAAAAAGGTCTCGTCTCCTTTTCCCATCTTAATACACTACACCACTGATTATATAATTTAGGTAGATCACGATAAGAAGAGATCGAAGAAGCAAAATAATCAGAAAAAACAGTTTCAGAAGTTGGCCTTATACCAAGTCTCTCATCAAGTTTTTTATCTCCTCCTTCTGTTACCCATGCAACTTCAGGAGCAAAACCTTTAACTAATTCACTTTCTTTTTTTAGTAAACTTTCAGGGATTAATAGCGGCATATAAACATTAGTATGTCCTGTTTCTTTAAATTTTTGATCTAAAATACACTGCATTTTTTCCCAAATAGCAAAACCATTTGGTTCAATTACTGTACATCCCTTAACATTAGAATAATTCGCTAATCTAGATGCCATTACGACATCAGTATACCATTTAGCAAAATCATCGTCTCTACGCGTTATTTTATTATTCTGCTTATTATTCATTTTTTCACCTTCTATAATAAACTACTTATCAAGAAAGCAATTTATTATTACCTTTCCTTTAAATTTTTAATCTTCTTTATTTTTTCTTATATCTTCTAATCTTACAGATACCATCTTACTAACTCCAGATTCTTCCATCGTAATACCATATAAAACATCTGCATATTCCATCGTCTTCTTCTTATGCGTGATCAAAATAAACTGGGTCTTATCTTTATATTTATTCAAATAACGTCCAAAAGATTCAACATTAGCATCATCAAGAGCAGCTTCCACCTCATCAAAAAGACAAAAAGGAACAGGTCTAACATTTAATATAGCAAATAATAAAGCAATCGCTGTAAAGGTCTTTTCTCCGCCAGATAAAAGATTAATACTTTGAAGTTTTTTACCAGGTGGAGATGCTTTTATATCAATACCAGTCTCCAAAATATTATCAGGATCAGTAAGATAAAGTTCAGCCTTACCACCATTAAATAACTCTCTATATACAATTTTAAATTCCCTTTTCACTTGCTCAAAAGTATCAAGTAATTTCTTTTTCATAATAGTATCCATCTCTTTAATGATGTCATATAAAGTTGCTTCTGCAGACAATAAATCTTCCTTCTGTTTTGTTAAAAAATCAAATCTTTCCTTTTGCTTTTCATACTCTAAAGGAGCATCTAAATTAACATTTCCTATTGACGCTAACTCGATTTTAAGTTTAGCAACTAAATCTTTTGCTTCATCTACATCTATATCAAGAACGTAATTTTTCATAGCAAAATCATAAGTCATATTATAATCACTTGTAAGTACGTTAAGCAAATTATCTAATTTAACTTCTATTCTATTAATAGAAATATTTAAATCATTTAATTCTTTAGTTTTCTTATTTATATAAAAATTACTATTTTTAGATGTCTCTTCGAGTTCATGAATCGTATTACAAGTAGCTTCACTTTCTGCTTTTTTAATAGCAATATCTTTATTTAGATTAGCAATTTTTTCTTTTACTTCAGATAATTTTTTAAGAAGATCATCTTCCTGTGTTTCTCCGCCTACTACACTAACAAGATCACGAAGCTCTTTATCTTTTTCTTCCTTTTCCTTTTCCTTAAAACTAATATCTGTCATAAGATGATTTTGCTGACTTTCATATTCAGCATTTTTACTCTGTTTTGTAAAAATATCTTGTAAAATAGCTCCCAATCTCTTATCAAGCTTCTCGGTTTCTACAAAAAGTTCTTCATTTTTAGCTATTAGTAAATTTAAGTTTTTTGTATTCTCATCTATTTCATATTTTATAGCTAAAGAATTATTACTTTTTAATAATGAACCACCCGTTAAAGATCCACCAGGATTTACTACCTGACCATCTAGAGTAACTATCTTATATTTTTTATTTATTCTAATACTTATCTTATTAGCACTATCAATATCGTCAGCAATAATAACATTTCCCAAGATATTGGCAACAACTTTTTTATAGTTAGCATCACATCTCACAAGTTCAGAAGCAATTCCGACATAACCATCCATATCTTTTAAAATATTCAAAAAGCTCTCATCTATAGTTCTTCCCGTTATAACTGACAAAGGATAAAAAGTTGCTCTTCCTAAATTATTCTTTTTTAAATATAACACTAATTCTTTAGCAATATCAGGAGTATCGACAACCACATAGAATGCCGCTGCTGCTAGTGAAGTACTGATGGCTATTTTATATTCATTATCAACCTCAATAAGAGCAGATATTACATTATGAACTCCTTGAAATTTAGGATTATCCAAAATAGCTTTAACTGGTTTGGGTAAGGCAGAATTACTAGCCAAATTATTTTCTAAACATTCTATTTTATACTTCAAATTTGCTATTTCCCGATTATTTTTATCAATAATATTATTATAATTAGTCTTCTTATTTAAACTATTATTATGTTCTTCTTGCAACTTAACAATTTCTTCACTTAACAATTGTCTTTTTTTCTCGATAATATCGATAGAATTTTTTCCATCTAACAGATAACTATTAATATTCAGTAGTTCTTCTCGCAGTGAAACAATATTATTTGACATTTTAAAATTATCATCTTTATATTTACTTCTCTCTTGAAAAAGCTTTATATCCGATGCAATAACTTCTTCTTCTCGAGTTAAAGATAGCAAATTAGTCTGCTTAATATTTATCTCTTCCCTTATTTTATCTAATTCTTTTTTAGATTTAATAATATCAACATCATAAGATGAAAGCGATGCTTCATGCAATGAAAGTTCGTTCTCTAAAGTGGCAATTTTGTTCTTTCCTTCTTTATATTCAAAATTTAAAAGAGAAATATTAGCCACTGTTGTCGCAATTTCTAAATTAGACAGCCTATCTTTGATAGCAGTATATTTTTTAGCTTTAGATGCAGATACTTCCAAAGGTCCAATCGAAGTAGATAATTCATTCATTATATCGTTTACTCTGTTTAAATTTTGATTAGTTTTATCTAATTTTCGTAATGCCTCTTCTTTACGTCTTTTATATTTTAATACTCCCGCTGCTTCTTCAAAGATAATTCGGCGATCTTCTGGCTTTGTCGAGATAATTTCATCTATTTTACCTTGACTTATAATATTAAAACTTTCTTTAGCGGTTCCTGAATCAAGAAGAATATTAGAAAGATCCTTCAGTCTTACTCTTTCATTATTAATATAATACTCACTCTCTCCTGTCCGAAAGGCAATTCTCTTAATTGCTACTTCATTAAAATCTAAAGGTAAAACCCTATCATTATTATCAAATATTAACGTCACAGAAGCAGAATTTAATGGTTTTCTACTTTCACTACCAGAAAAAATAATATCCGAAATAGTCTCTCCTCGCAAACTTTTTAAAGACTGCTCTCCTAATACCCATCTGACTGCATCGACAATATTAGATTTACCACTTCCATTTGGACCTACTATCCCATTTATATTTTGGCCAAGTTCGATAATAGTTTTATCCGCAAATGATTTAAATCCGTATGTTTTTATTTCTTTGAGATACATATACTTCACATCCTAATACTTATTTTACCAAATTTTATCTAGAAAGACTATACTTTCTATTTTCCTATTATAATAATGTTTTTCTTAACATCTTAACAGTTAGCATTATTTTTTATCTATACCCAAATATTCATACGTTTGATCAGTTACTATTCTTCCTCGTGCCGTTCTCTTCAAATAACCTTGCTGAAGAAGATATGGCTCATAGACATCCTCAATTGTCGAAGCTTCTTCTCCAATAGAAGAAGCAATTGCTTCTAGCCCAACTGGTCCACCATTAAACTTTTCAATAATTGCAAGTAATAAATTATAATCGGTCTCATCTAGTCCCAACTTGTCGACTTTCAATTTGCCTAGTGCTAAAGTTAAAATGTTCTCATCAATAATTCCGTCTCCTTCAACTAGAGCAAAATCACGAATTCGTTTAAATAGTCTATTAGCAATTCTTGGCGTTCCTCTACTTCTTCGTGCAAGTTCACGAGCAGCATCATCAGTGATAGGAGTATTAAGTACTCTCGACGTACGTTTAACAATTTTATACAGCTCTTCCTCTGTATAATAATTAAGTTTTGAAATTATACCAAAACGATCGCGCAAAGGACTACTTAAGTCTCCTGCTCTTGTTGTTGCACCAACTAAAGTAAAATGTGGTAAATTTATTTTAATATTTCGCGATGAACCCTCACTACCAACAATTATATCCAAAGAGTAATCCTCCATTGCAGGATATAATATTTCCTCAATATATCTTGGAATCCGATGTATTTCATCAATAAAAAGAACATCACCTTCCTCTAGTGTAGACAAAATAGCAGCTAAATCACCTGCTTTTTCAATAGAAGGGCCCGATGCTGTCTTAATATTACTCCCTAGTTCATTAGCAATAATATATGCTAATGTCGTCTTCCCTAAGCCAGGTGGACCATAAAGTAAAATATGGTCTAAAGATTCACTGCGCATAATTGATGACTTTATAAATATCCTTAAATTCTCTTTTATTTCTTTTTGTCCTATATAATCATCTAAACTAGTAGGCCTAATTGATTTTTCTTTATCTTCATCTAGTTCAATATTAGTTACTATTCTCTCTTCCATAAGTATCCCCCTCCTTATAAATAGAAGTATATATATCGGTATTTACATCTTTCTCATCTTCATTAAGACTCTCTATTTCAGGAAGGTCATCTTTAGAAGCCAAACCAAAATAATCTAAAAAATCATCGGTTGTCTTATAAAGAATAGGCCTTCCCGGTAAATCACTTCGCCCATTTTCCTTAATCAAACCCTTTGCTAGTAAACTTCGCATTACATAACTCGAGTCAACTCCTCGCAATTTTTCAATTCCTGCTCTCGTTATAGGCTCATTATAAGCTATGATAGCTAATACCTCAAGAGCTTGTTGTGATAAAGTATGAACATTAGGATTTTCTAATAGTTTACGGTAATATTCTTTATGTTCCTCACGGGTTGTCAATTTAATTGTATTACCTAAAAAACTAATTCGTAATCCTCTCTTGGCATGATCATAGTATTCCTTTAAATTATAGACAAGCCTCTTGGCTGTATCTTCATCGACATTTAATACTTCTTCTATTTGCCATAAAGTAAGACCAAGATCTCCTTGAACATACAATAACCCTTCCACTATAGCTTCCATGTTACCACCTTGCTTCTATTAATATTTTATCAAAATTTCGATCTTGTCTTATTAATATATCACTTTCTTTTACCATCTCTAAAATAGAAAGAAAAGTAACGACAAGATAAGGTTTGTTATTTTCCTTAATTAATTCATCCAAATATAATGTTCTTTTCTGTTGCAAAATTTTCTTTATATTATTTTTTCTTTCACTAACAGAATACTCCTTATTAACAACTGTTTTTTTCATAGGCCTTTCCTGATTCTTTCTTTGAAGAAATTTTTTAAAAGCCTCAATTAATTCGTCAGCATTCACTACTTCCTTTAAACTATCATCGACATAATCAGCATACTTTTCAGGTCCCTTTATATAAATTTCCTGTCTTTCCTCTTCCCATTTTCTAAAAGTAGGAGCTAATTCTTTATATTTCTTATATTCTATAAGCCTGTTAACCAGGTTCTCTCTAGTTATATCTTCTTCTTTACTCTCATCATCAAAAGATGAAGGAAGTAGAGTTTTAGACTTAATATACATTAACTCGGCAGCCATAACAAGATATGAAGAAGAAACGTCGATATTCAAACTTTTTTCTCTTTCAATATATTGTAAATACTTATCTGTAATTTCCTCGATACTTATATCACAAATATCAATATCCGCTGATTTAACTAAATGTAAAAGAAGATCTAAAGGTCCTTCAAAATTATCAATACTTATGTAATCCATTGCTCCTCCACTTTTTCTTTATAATTATATCAAATATTAATTAATAAGTAAATAAATAAAAAACTGTTTATTTATAACATTACAATCATACTGAAGATATTTTATCACCAATTTATCTATATAATACTTTATTACCATCTTATCTTTGTTATTATCAATAAGAACAATGTAACCAAATAGGTTACATATAGTTTCATCTTTATATGATATACTTGATTAAATTAATAGCAAAGGAGGTAAATTTTGGTACCAATGATAGCAGAAGATATTAAAGATGATGTTTATTTGGTTGCGGATACTATTATATCTTATAAAAATACCAAAAAATTATCTTGGACTAATGCCTATCGAGAAGTATTAATAGAATTAGGATATAAAGATAAAATTAAAGATAATAGATTTCTTATTAATGTCATCAGAAGAATAACAATATTAGGATACGATATTCTAGCCGATCCTTTTAAACTAAAAAGATTTAGATAAAACAATAGCGCGACAAATTTAGATATAAAGTCATTATCTAAAAAATAGTTGTTAAGCTCATACACTTTTTCCAAAGGAAAGTGTTTTTTTACATAAAAAAATAAAAGGATTGCTTCCTATAATAGGCTACAATCCTCTAATGGCAAATAATTCACTTTGAAGTTCCACTAACATCTAATTTCTTATAAAAGCATTATTAATTGATTTTTTTCTTGTCAAATAAGGGAAGAATGGCTCGTAATTTAGCCTCGCCAGTAACTTCTTCTATTACTCTATTACCATCTTTTTCACAAATAATTACTAACTTATAGTTATTTTCAATATCTGTTTCCATTTCATTCATTTTGGCAATATAATAGTAATCCGTATTTTCATAATTAACTTTATCTAAAATCAAATATTCTTCTTTATTTTCCAAAACTATCACTTGATTTATTTCTAACATAATATTTCTCCTTTAAAAATTCTATTCATTAGGAAACGTTGGAAAACTAAAACTATTAGTATCAGTATTCGAATTATCTTGAATTGGAATATTGATATTAGGAAAAGCACCCGTCTCTAGTTTTTCATTAGAACTTGGTATCCAAAAAGGATTATCACCAAAATCAATATTAGAATTAGCAGTTTGAATTGATGGTTGATTTATCGCAATAGTGGAATCTTCGGGCTGAACATCACTATCTTGGAGAGAAAAACTAGAACCATTATTTTCTGGGGATAAATGCCCATTAACATCAGTAGGAAGTTCCCAGACAAAAGGTTTAGGATCATTTATCTTATCAGGCATAGTTTCAACTTCGATGTTTCTTTGCATAGATATTTCCTCATTAGAATCAGCTTCTGAATTAAGTTTTTTTTGAACCTGCTCTCTTATCGATTCACCTTTTACTTTAGCAAGACCAATATTTAAAGTTACAGGATAATCCTTAACTTCTACAATTCGATAAGGATCAATTACTTCGTTAATTGGTGATTCTTCCGCTAAAGTACTATCTTCAATAAATTCAGTCATCGCCCCTTCATCTTTTGCTTGATCTGGCTCGTTTTCTAAAGTATATGTTTCAATAATACCATATTCGTTTAATATTGCTAATACTTCTGTCCTTTTATTACTATCTTCTAATTCTCTTAATCGTCCCTCTTTAAAAGTAATCCTACTAGTATAATTAGTTATGTTTTCGAGAATAGACCTTTCATTATCAAGAGTAGCCTTCTCTTCGAGTAAAACCTTTTCAAACTCTAACAGTTCATCAATTGTCATAATTTTTAAATTAACACGAAGTTTTTTACGTTCCTCCAAAATATTAAATATCTTTTCTCTTTTAGAATATATCTCATTAAACGTCTCTTCTTTTTGAATAACAATTCTATAAATCAGCAGCATTAATTCTCTATTTTTCCACATATAGTAGGACTTTTCAGCTTCTTCTACATATGATGAATAATCATCTTCCGCTCCATTCAAAGCAAGACTATCTACACTATCCTTTGTAACTTCCAGTGTCTCTCTAGCCTCCATAACTTTATCAGAAATATCTTCCAATAATTTATCAACCAATTCTTCAGATAAATCATGATAATAATCATCGCTTCTTATAACATCCATAAAAGTTGTTAATAATTCATCTTCAAGTATGGCATTTTTAAGCAGATATTCATCTTTTTTCCTTTCCTCTTCTTCTAAATCCTTTTTCATTTCGCTAATAGAATCTCGAAGACTACTTATTTCGCTAGTCGCTTCTAAATAGCTGCTTATTGTATCTAACCTTTCCTGCTTTTCTTTAAATTCATCTTCCGAAACCACTGGTTGTAATCCTTTGATTATCATACCAGTCGCTTCATAAAATCGATCTTCCAGTTTTTTTCTCTTACGAAGTCTATCTTCCAATAAAGATATCAACTTTTTTAATCTCTCTTGTTCTTCTTCTAATGTCTTTGAAGGCATTATTAAAGGCAACACTTTATCTCGAAACTCATCATTATAAATCAAATCAATTTTTTTAGCATATTTTTCATAGCTGTTTATCACATCATCTGAAGTATGTTGGCCTTTCTCTCGATCTAATTTTATTCGCATTTCAAAAATTTTACACAAATTTTCAAAAGTCACTATAGAGTTTCCTTCCATAAAATTTCACCTCCTTTATTCTCTATATCAGGAAATTTTATCTCTGAAACCTTTTTTTCTTCTAATACTTCCGGCCTTAAATTATTATTTCCAATAACAGGAATAGTATCTTTCGAAGAATCAGTATCGGTTTTTTTCCACATAATATTTTTATTTCTTTCTAAAATATCATAAATACTTGTAGGTACGTCTTCCTCTTCATCCGAAACTTCTACCACTTTTCTTTTAGCAGCTTCCTCTTTAAAAAGATCTATAACACTAGGATCTTTTTTAGAATCGCTAACTGAAAAAACAGCATCAGAAGTTAAAGAAGAATCTTCTCTTTCTGTCAAAGGTTTGTCCAAACTATCTTCTTGCCAAGTACTATTTCTAACGGGCTTTTTTTGATTGACAGAAGACGTATTTGGTACAATTTTCGTGTTCTCAAAAAGTTCCTCCGTATCAAAATCACTACTCGTCAAGACCCTTTTTTCTTCTAGTAGATTTTCTCTTGTACCAGGATTAAGATCTTTAGGTGAATCTTTCTTTTGGGTAATAACAGTCTTTTCTTGCAATTCTTTTAATTTTTCTGTTCTTTCTAATTGATCTTTCAAACGAGCTTCTTCAATCAATTTTTGTCTTTTAACACGTGCCGTTTCGATCCTTTGCTCTTCAATTAATCTTTTCTGTCGCTCTTGATATTCCAATCTACGAGCCTGCTTTATCTTCTCTTCACGCTTTCTTTTTTCATTTCTAATTAAATCTTCAAGAACCATTTTAAATTCTCGTGAATTGTTTTCTTCCTCTATTTCATAAAGATGACTGTTTTTTAAATCTCTTTCTTCTTTTAATGATTCGTATGTCTTGATATCTTGTTCTTCTAATTTTATAGTGTTAAACTGTTTATTAAGTTCCTCACTTACCTCTTCATACAAAGAACTACTAACCAAATTTTCCAAAATACTCATCATTGCTTCTCTTTTAGCAAGCAATTCATCATAATTAGAAACAGGTTTATCAAAAATCTCTATCAATTTTAAGATCTGTACTTTCTCATTATACGCTGAATACTCTATTGTTATTTCAGATAATTGATTATCACATTCTAAAATAGCTCTCTTATCTTCTAGTTCTTTGGCCGATTTCAAATTACTTTTAGCTAAATCAAGAGCATACTCTAAAGTAGCAAATTTTTCCCTAATATGATCTTTTTCGTCAGTAAGCTTGTAGCAATCTAATTTATTTAAAGCTTCATTAACCATTGCTATCATCTTATTTTCAAGACTTTCATTCAAACGCATATTAGCTTTAACTTTTCTCGAAGCTTCACTTATTTTAATATCTAATTCTTTTATCTCTCTAATTAATTTCTCTTGCTTTTCTTTATTCTCTTCATATTTTTCAATTATTTTTAATCTTCTTTTGAAGTCATTTAATTTATCTTCACCTAAAAAAGTGGTAAGTTCCACTAAAGAGCCTGTAACTTTTTTATGTCTTACCTTCCTATTTTCTAAATACTGTCTTCTTTCCATAATAAGTGAAATCAAATCTCTTAAACGCTTCTTTTCTTCATCAAAAAACTCAGTATTTTGACCAAGTAAAAGCATGTACTCTTCTTCATATTCAGAATTTGTCTCTAACAGTATTTGCTTCTCAATTTTATCTAATTGGTCACAAATTCTCTCTCTTTGAACCGCATCTGTTGCTAAACTTAAACTGTTCAAAAACATATCATATTGTTTTAACCGACGTATTACTTCTCTTTTGGTATAGTTCACTCTAAACCACCTCTTATTATAATTATAATTTTTTTTGCACTTTTTGTCAATTAATATCCTATTAGACTTTTTCTATATTTACAATTACTTTACTTCTAGAACTTACTTATTCTTTTAAATGTATAAAAGTAAAATAAAAAGATAGCAAAGAAAAAGATATTATTTAGCACTTTCATAAAAAAATTATAATATTTCTATTTTTAACCATAATAAATATGAAAGTGAGGTATTTAAATGAACGAAAAAATTATTGAAGAATTGAAAAAAGATACCAATAACAGTTCTTATATTATATATCGCGATATGAATATCAAGAAAAACAAAATTAATATCATTTACAATGAAACACTAACCGATTCTGATAAATTATCAAACTTCGTTCTTAGAAGTTTAGTCAATATTGAAAAAAATTACGATGGTAAAGAACCTCTCTACGATACTATTAAAAATAATATCAACAATATCAAAATAAAAAAAATTAAAAACTATGATGATATTTGTACCTACTTAAACAATGGATTTGTTATTTTATTAATCGAAAATGACTATTCTTTAGCTTTAGAAGTCAAAAGAAACTTATCTAGAAGTATCGATAAACCAATAACTGAAACAACAATTCGTGGACCACTTGATGCCTTTAATGAAAATATTGAAACAAACATCGGACTCATCAAAAGAAGAATTAAATCAAATTGCCTGTGGAATGAAGATCTCGAAATAGGTCAATATAGTAAGACAAAGATAAGTATCTTAACCGTCGATGGCCTCGCCGAAAAAACAATTCAAGAAGAAATTATAAAAATACTTAAAAATATTAAGATAGATCGAATTATCGATTCTGGTACTCTTAAACATCTAATTCAAAAAGAGACCAAATCCATTTTTCCTACAATTATGACGACAGAAAGACCTGATAAAGTTTGTGATGCCTTAATGAAAGGTAAGACTGTAATTATAGTCGATAATTCACCTTTTGCTCTTATCATGCCAGTTTTCTTAAATGATTACTTTCTAGCTGAAGATGATAAAGATTCAAAATTCATAAATAACTCTCTTACACGTATCTTACGCTATATTGCTTTTTTTATTACCATTGCTACACCAGGTATGTACATTGCCATTACAACGTTTAATCAGGAAATGCTTCCTTTAGAACTTCTTACTAGTTTTGCTTCCCAAAGAAGCACAGTTCCCTTTCCCGCCTTTTTTGAAGCCTTATTAATGATTCTATCTTTTGAAATCTTGCGGGAAAGTGACCTTAGAATCCCCAATATTTCAAATTCGGCCCTTTCCATAGTTGGAGCTCTCATTCTTGGAGAAGCTGCTGTCAATGCAGGAATAGTATCGCCAATCATGATTATTGTCGAAGCCATCACCGCAATTAGCGCTCTAATTATCACTGAACCAGAACTAGCAAATGCGATCAAATGGTATAGACTGTTCTTTATGATCGGAGGAACCACAATTGGAATGTTTGGAGTATTCATCGTCTTCATTTTCCTTATTGTCAACCTCTGTAGCCTAAACTCTTTTGGAAAGCCATATATGATTCCCTTTGCACCACTATCTGAAGATATTAAAAATAGTTTCATAAAGTTTCCTTTAAAATTTAGACGTAAGCGCGATAAGTTTTTAACTAAAAACATCACAAAGGAGGTAAACAATGAAGAAAATTAAATATTTATTATTACTGCTGCCTCTCTTAAGTGGTTGTTATAACTATCGCGAACTTGATGAAATAGGTATCACAACAGCAATTAGTATCGATTATGACGAAGAATTCAAAATTACCGCTCAAGTAATTAATCCCATTAAACAGCAAGATGCTTCGACAAGTGGTGAACCATCTTTCGTTAACTTTTCATCAGAAGGAAATTCACTTCAGGAAGCTTTTCGCTCCGTCATATTAGAATCACCAAGACAGTTATACGGTGCTCACCTTCAGATCATTATCTTAAGTGAAGAAGTAGTAAACAATCATCTTTTTGAAGTATTAGATTTCTTTACCAGAGATCCAGAAATTAGATCCGAAGTAAAAGTTATTGTTGCCCAAAATAATGAATCTTTAAAAAGTATAACTATCCAAACCCTATTAAATGACCTATCATCTTCGACCATTTTAGATGCTTTAGAAGCACAAAGTAAAAAAGAAGGTATTACTTTGGAAGTTACCATTAATGATTTAACCAATATGTATTTAAATCCCTATTTAGAAATTATTCTACCATCCATGATAGTAGAGGGAAACCCCATACAAGGAGAAAAAGAAGAAAACGTTACCGAAACAGTTGCTTCTGCTTCCACAAAAATTGGAACCACTGCTATATTTAAAGAAGGAAAGTTACTAGACTTTTTAACTACTGAAGAATCAAAAATGCTCAATTTAATAAAAGGCAATTTCGTAGACTCTATCTTAAACTTTAACTATCAAGAAGGATATATCACTTTCGAACCAAATCGCGTCAAGTCCAAAATGGAAGCCAAAGTTAAAAATAATAAAGTTAAAATTCAAATAGAAGGATACGCCAAAATTAATGAAGTTGGAACTATTATCAATTTAGAAAAAATAGAAGAAATTGAAAAAATCGAGAAGTTTTTAAACGAAGAAATTGAAAAGTCTGTTAAGAGCACCTTCAATAGTATTAGAGAAAAATATAACACCGATATCTTTGGCTTTCAAGATCTATATTATAAAACTGATCCCCATTACTTTAAACAAAATTGCCAAAACTGGTATGAAGAAATTTTTCCTTATCTAGAAATAGAAGTCAAAGCAGACCTAAAACTATACGAAAAAGGCAAAACTTTAGGAGGCATAGAGTATGAAAGAAAAAATAAATAGTATTCAATTAGCTAGTATCTTTACCCTTTTAATCTTTTCGTCTTCCATAGGTATAAGTCTTTATACTACTATCAAAATTGCAAGTATCGATTCTTACATTAGTGTCTTTTTGGGAGGCCTTTTGGGAATTATTCCCCTATTACTTGTCTTATATATTTTTAATTATGACATCGATAAACCAATATATGAAAAAAATAAAACTATCTTCGGCCATTTTCTAGGTAATATTATCAATATTATCATCCTTCTTTTATATTTAATAGTTGCCGCGACAATCTTATTCAATACTAGTAATTTTATCGTATCTCAATACTTATCTGATACTCCACTTATCTTAATCATGATTATTTTAATGCTCATAATCTTATATACTATAAATAAAGGAATTGAAACCATTTCTAGAACTAGTGCCATATTTGTAATTATAACTCTCTTCTTCTTTTTATTTGGAATATGTGGAACACTATCAGAAATTAAAATTGAAAATTTAAAACCCTTTTTAGAGTTTGGTATAGAAAAGCCTCTCATCGGCAGCTTTGTCAACATGCTAATGTCAACAGCTCCCATCTATACCATTCTAATTATTCCTAAAAATAATCTTTGTGACAATAAAAAAACTGCTAAATACCTTTTTATTAGTTATGCTATTGCTGCTACTACATTATTTTTGATCTCCTTTATTGCTAATTCTATTCTTGGAAAATACCTAATTGAACTCTATCAATTTCCCGGCTACATTGCTCTTAAAAGAATTTCCTTATTTGGCTTTATCGACCGAATTGAAAATTTTTTATCCCTCCAATGGATTTTAAGCTCTTTTATTACTTTATCAATGATCATTTACTATATATCTAAAAATATCAAGAGATCAGGAAAAAGTAAACTACTAAATACTATCATCGTCATCATCACTATTTTAGTATCTTACAATATTTTTAAAAATAACACCTCTTTTAATTCTTACTTATATGAATATTACCCTTATATTTTATCTGCTCTTCTCATAATGTATATAGTCATTACACTAACTATATTTATTAGAAAAAAATTAAAAAAATAATTTTTTTAAGTATAATAATAACTATTTTGAATATAATAATGATAGAGCTTAATAATAAAGCTCTTTAAATATAAGAGATTATTTGATTTTTACTATCAAATAGTCTCTTTTTAATTAATCTTAACTTTCTTATCATATAGGCAAAGGCCTATACATTATCCTAAACTACTCATAATTTATTAATGTGGAGTTGATTTTTTATGATAGAATTTTTATCTGGATTAAATCCTATTATTCAGGCCCTTTTAGCAACCCTATTTACCTGGAGTATCACTGCAGTCGGAGCAGCTTTAGTTTTTCTTTTTAAAAAAGTAAATAAAAATATTATGGATGCTATGCTTGGATTTGCCGCTGGCGTTATGATAGCAGCATCGTTCTGGTCTTTACTTTCACCAGCCATTGAAATGGCTGAAAATCTTAAAATGATTAGTTGGCTCATCGTTTTTATTGGTTTTTTTAGTGGCGGTCTTCTTCTTTATGTTGGCGATAAGATATTTAATTATTTTGAGAAAAAATTCTCTAAAAAAACTAATGAAAAAAAAGCTAATAGTTTTAAAAGATGCTTAATGCTAATCTTTTCAATAACACTTCATAATGTTCCCGAAGGATTAGCAGTGGGAGTAGCCTTTGGTTCCATAAAATACGGCTTAAATGGTGCGACTTTAACAGCCGCATCCCTTCTCGCTTTAGGAATAGGACTTCAAAATTTTCCAGAAGGAACTGCCGTTAGTGTTCCTTTGAGAAGAGAAGGAATGAGCCGAAAAAAAGCTTTCTTCTGGGGACAATTAAGTGGTATTGTCGAACCCATCGCAGGAATAATTGGTGCTCTTCTCGTACTAAAAGTCCAATTTCTTCTTCCCTTCCTACTTAGTTTTGCAGCAGGAGCAATGATATATGTAGTCGTTCAAGAATTGATACCCGAAAGCCAAACCAATCAAAAAAAAGATTTAATGGCACTATTCACACTTATTGGTTTTTCTCTCATGATGATTCTAGATGTTGCGCTAGGATAGACTAATTTCACATCGCCATTTAAAAATGATATAAATATTTCTAGTCAAAAGAATTTATCTAAATCCTAATTGTATTTTATATTCAATTAGGATTTTTGTAATTAAAAACCTACAACTTTGATATCTCAAAAAAAAGATAGAAACAATAAACTTCATTTTCCATCCAAAACTTTATCATTTCTATCTTCCCAATTTTTGACATTATTTATTACAATTACTTGTGCAAATATTAGTCCTGACTTTAGCACACATCTCTCTTAATTTAGTTTTCAAACTCTCTAGATCCTCATTTTTCCAATACTGTTCTGGAGTATCATAACCTTTTGTATCCCAAGCTGTTTCATCATCAAAACCAACAATTTTGCCATCTCTCACGGCAATAACAGAAGGTACATATATTCTTTTATTACCCTCATCATCATATTGTAAATAATCTTCTAAAAGATCCACTAATTCTAAATAATCCGCTGTTTTATTTTGCCGATCGTTTAAAATATTACAGTAATAAATCTTTGATATATCTTCTTCTTTAGCAACTTCATTCAAATAAACAACATAACTACTACACCATGCACATTCAGGAAACCCTAAATAAACTATCCCCGTTCCGTGTTCTAATATCTTTTTTATTTCTTCTATAGAACGATAAACAAAAACATTATCCTCATCAACTTTTTCGTACTCATCAGCAAATTTTTGAGCTTCTGTTTTTTTATTACTACTTAAAAGAAAATAGCCACTAATAAGACAACCTATTAATAATATAACAATAATACTTATTATTAAAAATTTTTTCTTCATTCTCTCTTCCTCCATTACCATTTTATATCCAATGAGTGAATCATGCAATAAAAAAGAAGTTGAAAATCATTCAACTTTTAGTTGAGATATCAGTTACAACTATCATCTAGAATTAAAGGAATCCTATAAGTCGTTATTTTCTTATTTGTATCAGTACAATTTATTTCTAGTAAAAGACTATAATCTGTCATTTCATTACAATTTAAAGTAAAATTATCAAGATTAAACTCTACTGTCTGCAAAAAATCATCTAATTTTATAGGACTATCATTACTATAAGTATACTTACTTAATTCCACTTTTAAATCATTGTTATTCTCATAGAGATGGCATTCAATCGTCTGGTAATCAGTATTATCTGTTTCACCACAATAATTAATATTAGCAATATAAATATACGATTTACTCCTATTATAAGCAGCACTACCAAATATTTCAAAATTAGAGCATGATGTAGAAATTGTCTTAAAAGTAAAATTACTATCAGTATTATTTAATAAAGTTATTATCAAGATTAATAGCAATACTAAAATTAAAACACCTATTGATATTATTATTTTTTTTATATTTTTCTTTTTCTTGTTGTTACCTTCAAGTAAATCATCAATATTAATATTAAAATCTTGACATATTTGTTTCAATATTAAAATATCAGGAATATTTTTACCATTTTCCCATTTACTTACTGCCTGATAAGTAACCCCATATTTTTGCGCAAACTGCGCCTGTGTCAAATTATTCTTCTTTCTAAAATCCTTAATTAACTTTCCTATTTCTTTCTGATCCATACGTTCCTTTCTTATCAATTACTTCTATAAGAAAAAAGTAAAATTAATTCTATTTCAGCAAAAATTTACCAATAAAAAGCAATAATTTTCACTACTTCAATAACACAATAGCAAAATATATTGTGAAAATTCCCACTATTGCTTCAATTCTTTTATTAGCTATTCTTGTAAAGTAAAAAAACTATGTTTAAATCTAATTCTTCAATTTTCACACAATCAGTTATTGTCTCTTGCCCTTATTGAGATAATTTAATTATATTATAAAAAAATATATATTACAAGAAAAAATGTCACATAAATTATTATTCCCATTTTTGCTTAAATAAAAAAGGTAATATCTATAACTATGTGTTACAATGGCATTCTACAGTATATTAGTACATTTTTCCTAATCACTTATAAAATCTCTATTTTAGCTTATTTTACTAGTTATATTTTTATTTTCAATATTTATGAAATTTTATATAATTTTCTAATTTATTAAAAAATATAAATTATTCTAAACTATTAATATAAACTTTTTCATTCTCGTTGAAGAATCAATAAGTATACCATTAATTTCTAACTTGTTTGGCTCTATATAAGCAATATTAGTTTTAGGAATGTTAATAATATTTCCTTTAATAATTTTAGATTTAATATTAAGAAATTTAAGTGTGTTTTTAATTCGTTTTTCTAACACCTCATCGATATCTAAATTTTCCTTTATTATCTGCGTAATTAATCAAACTCTTTTCAAATAAACAAAAAAGATTAACCGAAATTAACCTTATCTTTATTTAAAGTCGATTAGTTCGACTAATTTCCCTATGGTGCGGGTGTCGTAGATATCTACAACTCTTGCAAAAGTACGAAATGATATATAAATATCACTCACTAATAAAAATATAACACATTTTTTAATAAATTTGAATAGTTTTAGACAAAAAAGTAAAAA
>JAGHHB010000030.1 GCA_017887885.1 Bacilli bacterium
TCTTAATATTGTATGTCGACATTCTGCCTTTCTTTTTATTTGTTCCAAATGTAATATCATATTAGCAGTGTTTGACAAAAGGGTCTCATCATGTGATATATAAATAACAGGTTTATCAGTTCGATTAATAAAAGATTCTAACCATTCCAACGTTTCAATATCTAAATCATTTGTTGGTTCATCCAAAAGAAAAATATCCACGTCTTCTAATAAAAGTTTTAATATTCTTATTTTTACTTTTTCTCCCCCAGACAATGTATTTATTACCTGATCCAGAATTGAATCATTTAATTTTAGTCTTTCTAAATATTTATAGAGATTTCCTACTTTATGATAATAATCCATATCATCTTTAAATATGTAATCCCAAACTTTCTTTAATAAATCACTATCACTTGTTGACTGTTCTAAATATCCTACTTTATTTCCATGAAAATTAATACTACCACTCACAACTGCATAATCACAAGTATCCAATATAGCTTTTAATAAAGTACTTTTTCCACTTCCCTCCTCTCCTATTATGGCAAGTTTATCTCCTCTATTTAATGTTATAGATAAGTTTTTAACTAAATATTTAGGATAAATATAAATATCCATATTTTTTATTTCAAACATATTATGCCTCCACTTCGACATAATCAAAGTTTATGTCTTACTTTAAACTGATATCTTCATATTTTCACCACTTATCACCTTTTCTACAAATTTATATATTATATAATTATTTTATCACAATTTGAACTTAATACTTTATAAAAAACTAATCATTTTCTTATTAAATTAATAATAAAAAAGAGTCTACTTAATATCTATCAGGTCTAAAAATAAGCTTTATCGCTTTAATTTTACCACTTATTTCAATGCACTTTGTTTTAAACTGTAGCTTCAACCTGACTGGGGACTTCCGTTTTAGAACTAGCATACCCTAACATAATCATATTGTAGGTAAATAATAACCTTCTTTAGCATTAACAAATTCGCTTATTTTTTCCGATTCTTTCTTAACAGGCCCATGAACAACTGATCCAAGTCTTTGGACTGTTGCCGCCAAGAGAATATTTTCTACTAAAGTGCAAGTTGCCCCTAAATCCATTAAACCATAAGTATTTGTTACATTATCAAAGCCATATTTATTTTAAAAATATGGTAATATAACACAAGATGCTTTTTCTACCATCTTTCTCTGTCTAGGATAAGCAATTTTAAACATCTCTTATTGGAGCGATTTGGGTTCAGTTATACGACAAGGATAAGACTTATTCCCAACTTCATTGATTTAGGTATTTCCTTTTTTTCAAATTATCTTATACTTCTTCTCTTATTAACTACTTCATAAAATTCCATTTTTAATTCCTCCTAATATTTTATTTAGTAATTTCTTCATGATAAAAATAATTAACTACTAGCGTTTGTTCATTAATTCCCCGCTTTAGTGAATCATCGTTTCTTATATATTCCAACTTCTGTTCTTTACAAAGTTTTCTTATCTCTTTATCCAAAATTTCCCAATAATCTCTCTTCCCTTCATTATATATTTTATCATATATTGGATAAAAATTAGAATACTTTTCTTTTATATAGTTTAATATAATCTTCTTATACTCCCATCTTAAGTTAAGATTTTCTAGCCATACTAAATTACAATAATCCTTTGTTTTTAATATTATTTCTTTTACATCGGTTATCATGGGAAATATCAGGGATATAAAACAAGTAGTTCTAATACCCGCATTATGAAACTTTTTCATAGCTTCTATTTCCCAATCTATTGAAACCGAATTATCCATCTCTCTTCTAAATTTTTCATCCAATGTATTTATCGACCAAGATACTCTAGCATTGGAAAATATTCTAATTAAATCTAAATCTCTTACCACTAAATCAGACTTTGTAACGATACTAATATTACAACCACTTCCTTGCATTTCTTCTAAAAATGATCTCATTCTCTTACACTTTTTTCAAGCGGCATATATTGATCCGTTACTGAACTAATAAATATCTTTTTACCAGTATATTTTTTAGGATGCTTAATAGGATCCCAACATTTTATATCTACGAATGTCCCTCCAGAGTTCAGAATGATCTGTAAATCTTTTAATAAATGAGGCATAACAATATTTACAAGAATGAGAACATCCAATATATAGATTAACTGATATCATCAAATTCCTAATCTAACTTATTGATACCAGTAACATTATCTTCTTCATCTTTCTTAAGATAATATACTTTTCCTAATATTCTAACATCTATATATCTAAATTCTTAATTATCAACCAATTTCATAGCAAAATGAGTATGCTTCATTTCTATTATTCTTTTGTTTTATTTACAAATATTTTTTCTTTTTCAGGAGTGACATTTACTGTTAAATACGGTTTCAGAAGATAAACAATGCTTTCCATTTCAGCAATTTCTGACATAACTATCACCTGTTTTTATAATTACATTAAATTTCATATTGTACACCTTCTTCTAATTTTTTTAATACTTCCTTAAATATATAAAACATCTCTTCGGCATTAAAATAATCTAAAATTTTTGTCATAATTTCATCTGATAATGATATCAAAGTATACTTTGCCTTATCTATATCTTTATTTTTTATTATCAACTTTTTTCTTTCTAAAATTTTTAATACATCGATTAGAAATGTATGCTTTATTTTTAATATATCAGCGATATTTTTTGATATATTTTACTATTAGACTCTTTTATTACTAATAATAGTACCTGTAATTGCGAAAAAGTAATATCATAATATCATTGACCAAAATACCAGATATTTGCTTTATTAATTGTTCTATATTATTTATATCATTTTGCTCCTTAAGTAGGCTACTACTAATTATACCACAAAAATCCATCCAAACTTACTATGTTAGAAATTTTTCTCAAAAAAAGATTGATTTTATTAATATCAATCTTAATTTATAAGTCTAAATAAAAAATTGAGTTCTCTTATTTTACATTATTATTTAACCACTCTGTAGACTTAATAATCATATAAAATGCAATAATAACTATAATGCTACTTATTCCACCACCAGTAGCCATAATCATTATATTATTAAACTCTAACTGTTCACTTCCAAAAGTAGATAGCATAATAACTTCTAATGAAAGCAATGATATTATACTTGCAATAACATTTATAATTTTTGATGAAGACATTAAAGGACTTTTATATTTTTTATATTTTATTAAAGTAATAATATTATTAATCATTAAATAAAAAGTATAACAAGCCGTAGTAATAGCAATAATTTTATTATATTTAATTAATATTTTTTCGTTTACTATAACTAAAATAACAATGCCAAGAAAAAGGTTTATAAATAATAAAATAATACCTGTTTTACGATATTTTAGATATTCATCATACAAACTAGTTTTTTTGGACAATTCATATTCAGCAATATTAATTCGCATTATGACTAGAATAAAATAATAAATAGCAAAAGAAATAAACCATAGTGATTGATAAAATATTCCTGATACTAATTTAAATATAACATAGATAGTATTCAATATTAGTGATGAAAATAAAGATAGTTTATATCTTAATTTATGATCATCCTTATACA
>JAGHHB010000031.1 GCA_017887885.1 Bacilli bacterium
ATTTTGAAGAGCAATATCTCTACGATCTATATTATTTTCTCTTTGCAACAATCTATCTTCTTGCTCTTTTATTTCGCTTTTCTTTTCTTTTATTTCTTTTTCGGAATCTATCTTTAATTTATGTATCTCTTCTTTTGTTTCAAATAAAGAGTCTCTCTTTATTTTTTCCGCTTCTTTTTTAGCTTGATCTATAATCGAGTCAGCTCTTTTATGATCTCTTTTTTTCTTTAAAATGCTTATAACTAATATAATAACTAATCCTACGATTAATCCAAGAACAAATAGTAAAATGGAGAAAACTGTTTCATTCATTAAAACACCTCCATTCTAAATATATTGATAGAAAAAATTATTTAATTTAAACTATACATTCTAATTGTATCTTAGAATTTAACAGTTGTCAAGTTATTATAAGCTTACTAAAAATATAGCTAAAATATTTATAAGAAACTTATTTTTCCTCTAAAAATTTCTTAGCCACTCGAACCATTTGAGCCGAATATCCCATCTCATTATCATACCAGGCCACAATTTTAACCATTTGTTTGTCAGCAAATTCAATTACTTTAGTCAACGATAAATCAACTACTGCTCCGCAAGTAGTTCCTACAACATCTGAAGATACAATCGGATCACAAGTTACATGCAACGTATCATTGACATTATTCATAAACATACTATTAAGCTCTTCTTCAGTTACTTTTTCTGTAAGACTAAGCGATAAATCAATTAATGATCCCCCGGAAACAGGAACTCTAAGAGCACCTCCAGATAATTTGCCATCTAAATTAGGAATGACTTTACCTATGGCAGTAGCAGCTCCTGTACTTGTAGGAATAATATTCATAGCACAAGCTCTTCCTCTACGTGAATGGCACCCTTTTTTATGAGGGACATCCAAAACAACTTGATCATTAGTATAAGCATGAACAGTTGTCATAAAACCTCTTTCAATTCCAAAATTATCATCAACTAATTTAAGTACAGGAGCAAGACAGTTAGTCGTACAAGAAGCCGCTGATATTATTAGATCACTATTGTCAATTATATCATCATTGACATTATAAACTATCGTCTTCACATCCCCCCCTTTAGCGGGTGCACTTAAAATAACTTTTTGAGCTCCTGCCTCAATATGTTTTTTTAAGTCTTCTTGACTTGTAAACTTACCTGTACATTCAAATACCAAATTAATTCCAAGATCCTTCCATGGCAAAATACTAGGATCTTTTTCAGAAAAAACTCTTATTTTTCTACCATCAACAATAATGTTATTATCATCATACGAAATTTCTTTCGTATAACGACGATAATTAGTATCATATTTCAATAAATACGCAAGATCCTCCGTACTTGTTAAATCGTTAATGGCGACAACATCAAAGAAGTCATCTTCTTCCATTATTCGAAAAACTAACCTACCAATTCGACCAAAACCATTAATTGCTATCTTCACTTTATTCATCTCCTTTAATCATTAGCATAATTATCAAAATATCCTTGAATATAAACAACTGGTGTTCCTTTATCTCCGGATCCACTAGTCAAGTCACAAAGAGAACCAACTAGGTCAACTATTCTTCTTGGTGTCGTTCCTAAACTTTTATTTTTTCCAATTAAATCATCCTCTTTTTTTCTTATCTCCTTTTTCATAGCTTCATTTAAGGCTTCCCCTTCCAAATTAGAAAACATATTATCCGCTACATACTTAAGTTTTATCTCATTAGGATTTCCCGAAAGACCTTTTGTATAAAAAGGAGCAACAACAGGATCAGCAAGTTCCCATATTTGTCCTACAGGATCTTTAAAAGCCCCATCACCATATACGAGAACTTCGACCTTTTTTCCTGTTTTCTCTTCTATTTTTCTTTGAATATCTAAAATTAATTCTTCTCCATCTTTAGGAAATAATTTAACTCTCTCTTCTGTACTTTTATTAGAACCAAGAAGACCGTATTTTAGATTAAAACCACTACCATCAATACTTTCGTTCATGATTTCATCAAGACCAAATACAATTTCAGCACTAGCCAGTAGTTTTTTCGTTTTATTTCTTGTATGAATATCACAGACAAGAACATTATTCGTATATTTAAGGATATCTTTGGCATTATTTGAAAAAATAAATTCAATATCGCAGCCCTCTTCTTGACAAATATTAGTATAAACATCTACATAGTTTACCCCCGTAAACTTATGAACAATATTTCGAAAATATTTATTATATGTATTAATATCAAAACAATCTCGGTAAGGATCAATATCGAGTTTTTCTAATTCTTCCTCTTCAAAGAGATGATTACCGACTTCATCTGCTGGATACGATAGTAGCATATAAATCTTTTTTACTCCCCTAGCTACACCTTTCAAAATCATTGAAAATCTATTTCTACTAAGAATCGGAAAAACCAGTCCTATCTCACCAGATGGGTATTTTCTAACGATATCTTTCGCAATATCGTCTATTGTAGCATAATTCTTATACGCAATACCAACAACTGCTTCAGTAATCCCAATAATATCTCGATCTTTAATCGTAAAACCTTCTTCAAGACTAGCTTTCATCACTGAATTTACAACAATATCAGACAAATTATCTCCCTCTTTAATAATTCCTGTACGAACTCCTCTAACAACAGTACCAACGCATCGCATTTTTTCACTCTCCCTCTACATTATATAATATAATGAAAAAAAAAGAAAGTATATCATATCAAATTTGACATTTGCTCGTTATGCAAAGACTTATTTATTCCTCTAGACAAAATACTAGATAACTTATCTATCAAAAAATCTACTTCTTTAGGAGTAACAATAAAATTATAATCAAGAGAATTTAAAACCTCATAAATAAGAGCTTGTCTATCTATATCCGAAAGTTCTCCAAGTAAACCACTAATTGTTTTTTTCTCATCTAAAGATAAAGTTCTATTTTTAATCTTCTCCAAATAATTATATCGATTAAAAATTAATTTATTTTTATTAGCATTATCTTTAATATATGAAATATGTTTGAATAAATAGTCTATTGTATCATATACAATAATAGAAGACTCTACTACCGTCGGAACACCAACAGCAATAACCGGAATACCAATGGTCTCTCTACTTATCTCTTTTCGTTGATTTCCAACACCACTTCCCGGATGAATACCCGTATCAGTTATCTGAATACTTTTATTAATTCTATCTATAGAAGAAGCCGCTAACGCATCAATGGCAACAACGAAAGAAGGATTAACATCCTTTATAATAGCAGTAATAATATCTACGGTTTCAATCCCTGTACTGGCCATAACACCAGGACTAATAGCGGAAACACTGCGAATACCTTCTGAAATATCTTCCTTTAGAGCAAATAAATGCCTTGTCACTAAAATACTATTTATTACTTTAGGGCCTAAACTATCAGGAGTACTATCTTTATTTCCCAATCCAACAATTAGACACGTATCATTATTTTTAATTTCTAACTCTTCAAGTATATTTTTAAACTCTTTAACAAAAACTTCCTCTACCTTATTTCTATTTTCAGTATCAGTAATATCCTTAAATTCAATTGTTACATACTTACCTTCTTTTTTATTTAATAATTTACTACTAACACTATCAATCATAACTTTCGTGACCTTCACCGAATCATAATTACTAATTTGTTTTTCAATATCCGAACTATTATTTTCAATAGTATCTAATACTAAATCAGTTCTAATATCATACCTTTTTAAATCGATTTCGTGTCCCATATCTATCACCACTAATATTTTTTACAAAAAGCTACGAAAATATTTGCTTTTTTTATATTTTTTTGATAAAATTATAATTAGTTTTGGAAGGAGATGAAATTTTATGGCAAATGTTAAAAATGCTCAAAAAAAAATCAAACAAATTAACAAAATTACTCTAGCACATCAACAATTAAAATCTACTGTTAAAAATTCTATAAAAAAGACTGATAAAGCTGTACAAGAAGGAAACAAAGAAAAAGCAGAAATAAATTTAAAATTAGCTATTAAAAGTTTGGATAACGCTAAAGTAAAAGGTTTAATTCATCGAAATAAAGTTGATAGAGAAAAATCACGATTAACTAAAAAAGTAAACAATATGACGGAAGTACAATAATACTTCTTTTTTATTTGACTTTTAACCATATAAAAAGAGGTCTAGACCTCTTTTATTGAACAATTAATTATAGCTTTTTTTCTTTATGCTTGTCAAAGCAAAAATTAAAGCAGCTAAAGAAAGCATTCCTAATATAATATAAGTAATAATGCCATCAGATGTTTTAGGATTTTCTTCTTTTAAATCATCATCTTGAGGGGCATCAACAGGGACATCAGTTTTTTCTTTTTCAGCTATTACTTTATTACCATCGGCATCAGTAACAAATTGATAATTATCACTTATATCTTCTTTAGTAGTATTATCATAAACAACATAGTCATTCTTATCAGTAGAAGAAGAAATAACAGCAGTAGCACTTACTTTTAAAGTAGCATCTTTAGTAGCTGAAGTTCCTTCAAGTTCATCATTAATAATATTCATAAAAACACTTGATTTTTCAGAAGTAAGTTTGCCACCATTAATAACTCCTGTTGCAGAATTAGAGACAACATAAGAATTATGGCTAGTTAGAGTTCCTCCATTAATCTCAAGACTACTATCAATGTTATTTCTAATTACAGTAACATCAGCTTCAAAAGATCCATCATTAATAACCATTTTAGGAGTAACATCCTTATTTTCATATTTAATATTTCCTATCATCGAAGTATCGACAGAAGTACTAATAAATTTTCCTCCATTGATAGTAAGATCTCCTTCATTACGAACAACGTAAAAGCTTTGACTTGTAGTAAACTTTCCATCATTAATAATTAAAGTACCAAGATTAGTAATAACACTGTAAGTAGAACCATCCTTATGAGTTACAGTTCCCTTTTCTCCTTTAGAAGTATCTGTAATAGTTAATTTTCCACCTTCAAAAACTTTAATTGTTTCGACAGAATTTGTGAAATTGATAAGATCATAGCCATTTAAATCTAAAACAACTTCCTCTCCAGCACGAACTTGAAAATCTCCTTCGACATCTTGTCCCAATTTAACATTGTAAATGCCTCCATCAGCTTTTTCAACAGTAGCACCATTCCATCCGATATAACCC
>JAGHHB010000032.1 GCA_017887885.1 Bacilli bacterium
CACAGTTAAGAGATTACCAAAAGATAGAAATGCTAGCTAATGAAATAAAAAAATTTGGTATCTATTTAACCATTGAAAAGTTTTTAGATAGAGAAAAATTTATGAGACCGGAAAAAGCTGAATTAACCCTTCCCAAAGCTAAAGAGCTCTTAAGTTATTGTTCTCATTTAGGTATAACGACAACATTTTTATACATTCTAGGTTTAGAAGATTTAGAAACTATAAGACACTATTTTGATTATTTTAAAGGTAGTATAAATAAATTTCCAATAGTGCAAGTATATCAAAATTATACCGAAGACCAAGAAAACTATAGATGTGAAGAAGGAAAAGATATTGAATACTATCTTAAAGCAAGAGAAGTCATCGAAGAAATATATAAAAAGAGAAATTTAAGTCCCAAGTTATGGGAATGTTTTAGAAGTTTATATTTTGAAAGTAAAAATGGAGCCGTAAAATGTCTGAAAAAGAGTTAATAAAAAATTATTTTTATGCTGCTAATTCTCTTGTTATATATTTGATGTATCTAGAAAAGTATCCCAAAGGAAATATAGAAAGTAATTTAAAAAAATATAATCCAGGTCATTTAGGTACAAGTTTATCAGTAAATTTCTTATTAGCTAATTTATATTATTTTTTGAATAAATACAATATAAAAAGTCAGTCAGTAATCGGTACAGGTCACAGTGCTACCGCCTTAATTTCAAATTTATGGCTAAATGGAACTTTAAAAGAATATTATAAAGAATACTCATCAGATATTGAAGGGTTAAATAATTTAATAAAAGATTTTGGAACTAAATTACGTTCTGAAATTAATCCTCAATACCCAGAAACAATATATGATGGTGGAGAATTAGGTTACTCATTAGGAGTAGCGTACGGTTATGCCCTTGATACTGATGCTAGTTTAGTTCCTTGTATAATTGGTGATGGTGAGGCTGAAACAGGAACCCTTAGTTCGGCTTGGCAATTAAATAAAATATTAAAAATGAAAAGCAAAGTTTTGCCTATTATCAATTTAAATGGTTTAAAAATGGGTTCTAAATCATATTTATCACTTTTAACAAATAATGAATTGATTAACCTATTTAGTTCGTTTGGTTATAATGTTAATATTGTCGATTGCACCAATGAAGAAGATATATTTCATGAAATAGAAACAATGCAAAATAGTTTAGAGAACGCTCTTAATCAAGAAGCACCACTAATTATTTTTAAGTCACATAAAGGTTTTACTTTACCTAGTGTTGACAATATTGACTTTCAAAATTTAATCGAGGTCCATAAAAATCCTTTACAAAAATATGGAACTTCTAAAAAGGTAGAAATAATTGTAGCCTTTTTAAAAAAATGGCAAACAGAAATTTTTGATAGTACAGGTAAAGTTTTATCGTCATTCAATAAATTTCGGCCACCTAATAATAAGTGTATAACCAAAAAAGTTGCATCTACGGCTTATAATTATGATAAACACATAGGAAATATGAATAACTTAGAACAATATTTACTTGCCAAATTATCAAAAAATAATACTATGATTTTTTCGCCAGATGAATTACAATCAAATATGCTAGGAAAACTAAAAGATCATAGTATAGAGATTTTAAATGAAAATTTACTTCAAGCTTTATATCAAGGATATGTTAATGCAGGTAACAGCGGCATTTTCATTGCCTATGAAGGTTTTATGTCGATAATAAGTAGTATGATTGCACAGTACTATAAATATTTGCAACAAAAAGAAGCTTGTATAAATAAAATACAAAGAAATGCGTTAAATTATATTTTGACTTCAACTGCTTGGGAAAATTGTTTTTCCCATCAAAACCCCGATTTCGTTAATAATTTGTTAATAAAGAAAGATAACCATTATAACATATTTTATCCTAAAGATGGTAAAGAACTAATTAAAATACTAGAGTTTGCTTTTAGTAGCTATGACCAGATTAATATTATTACTATTTCGAAAAGACATACATTAGAATATTGTGAATATGAAAGCTCTAGTAATTATATAGATGTACTTATAGAAAATAACAGTCCTGACATAATTCTATGTGCAACAGGGGATTACATGTTGGATTATGCTTTTAAAATATATGAAAAATTAAAAGAGAAGTATCGAATCAAACTTATTTATATAACTAATCCTAAAATTTTAGATACTAATAGCAAGCACGCCCTATCAGAAGATGATTTTAAAGCTTATTTTCCTGATAACTTGCCAATTATATATTTCTTTATGGGATACCCTAGTATAATTAAAGCATTATTATATGATAGAAATGTCGACTGTAAGATAATCGGCTATGCTGATGGCATATCCATTACTGGGCGATTAGATGAGACTTTAGAAAAAAATAATTTAAACGTTCTTGATATAATTAAATTATGTGAGAAAAAGTTAAGGAGGAGTGCAAAATGAATAATTATCAATTTTGGGAAGAATATTTAGAAAAAGTTAGAAAGGAGATTTTAAAATTATGTAGTAAAAAAGAAAAATTACTTATTGATATCCATATTCATTCCAACTATAGTGCTGATGGTAAGCAAAGTGTAACTCAAATTTTAGAAAGTACAAAAGAAAAAGGATTTGATGTTATCGCTATAACCGATCATGATACAATAGATGCCTATAAAGAGTTATTTGAATTTGTTAAAGATGGAAATTTAACAACGCCAATTGTAATTCCCGGTATTGAGTTTACAATCGATAACAGAGATTATGGCAATCAGTGTCATTTACTGCAATTGTTTATTAATCCTAAAGATACGATAATAATTAAAGATGTAGATGTAAATTATAAAGCAATGTTTAATCGAAGTAAAAAACAATTTTTGCGCCTAAAAGAAAATATGGCCATCCAAGACATTCTTAAAATTCATAGGTTATCTATATCATATGAAGAATACAAAGAATACTTGGTTACCAATCAACTACCACCAGAGTATGATACATTATGTTTTTATTTAATAGAAAAGTTTAAATCTAAAAAAATAACAACGTTTGATATACTAGACTTGTTAGAAAAATATAATGAGTATGATTGCTATGAAGATAGAAAAAGTTTTAAGTCTAAAAGATATAAACAACTTAGAGATAAATATGAAGTAAATGACAATAACTATTATAATTCTCGCTTTTTATTGTCTATGCTAGCAGTTAGAGAAGTAGATGATGATTGGTGGGATAAACCTAGTTCTGGTAGTCTGTCAGTAAATTCCTTTGGTCAACTAAAATTAAAAGATATAAATGAAAAATATAAAATATTTTTTGCTCATCCAACAGAAAAAAGTCTTAAAGTTGTAGAAGAAATGATTAAGAATAAAAAGAATATTGTTGGTCTAGAATTAAATATTCGAAATAAATATGAAGATATTACCAATTTTTATAATCTTTTAAATAAATATAAATTACATAAAGTCATTGGTTCTGATAGTCATGATAGTACATTACAATTTTATAGTGACTTAAGTTTCTTTGAAATAGCCTCGGAAGATTTTAAAAAGATAATAAATTAGAAACAAAGGAGGGGGGAAAATGAACAAGATTGATTTACATATTCACACTAATATATCAGATGGTTTATTAAGTCCGGAAAAAGTTGCTTTTACTGCTAAAAAGAATGGATGCGATGTTATAGCTATAACCGATCATGAAAGAGTAAAAGATTATCGTGCTTTAGAAGAGAAGTATAATATCAGAATAATTCCTGGAATTGAATTTAATACATCAGAAACTAACTTACACATATTAGGATATGCTATAGAAGATATAGTAGCTATGACAGATAGAATGAAATCGTTAATGCTCCAAAATGAAATTGTTTGTTTTGAAGTAATAAAAAGAATGCAACAAGATGGTTTTGATATTTCAAAAGAAAAAATAGAAGAGTATTTAAGGCAAATTGGAATTAATTTTGATATTATGGATAAAAGAAAAATTGTGAAATATTTAATACATAAAGGATATTCTAACAGCATAATTGAAACCTATAATAAATTAATTGGAAAAGGGCAAAAATATTATGTTCCTAATAAAAAAATAAGTCCTCAAGATATAATAAAATTAATTACATCTTGTGGTGGCATTTCGGTACTTGCTCATCCTAAAACTTTAGGATTAGATGATGAAAATTTATATATAGCAATTAAAAGACTAAAAGAATATGGTTTAACCGGAATTGAAGTTATCAATGGAAAAATTGATAATAACATGTTTGAAAAATACAAAAAAATAGCTATGCAATTAGATTTATTAGAAACTGTCGGTTCAGATTTTCATGAAGAAAAAATCGATAGTATTGGTATCGAAGTTGACGAAAAAATGTATACTGGCCTTGTAAAGAAATTAATTAGAACTAAAAATTAACTAAAAAGTATGATATAATATAACTATAAAGAGGAGGAGAAAATGGCATTACAAAGAGGTATTGTTGAACTAGAAAGCTATAATAAAAAATGGAAAGAAGATTATAAGAAAGAAGAAGAATTACTAAAGAAAGTATTAGGAAGTAGAATTATAGAAATTCATCATATTGGAAGTACATCAATTGAAGGATTGATGGCTAAACCTGTTATTGATATTTTAATTGTTATTAATGATCTTAATGAAATAAGTGAAATAGAAGAAATATTAAAAGACTATGATTATGAAAATAGAGGTCCACAAGGCGTTAGTGATAGATTCTTTTTTGCCAAAGGTCCGGAAGTGGCAAGAAGTCATTATATCCATTTTACTTATCCAGAAAGTAATACATACTATAATCAAATATATTTTAAAAAGTATTTAATCGAACACCCAGAATATATAAAAAAATATTGTGATTTAAAACAAGAATTAGCAGAAAAATACGCGAATGAAAGACCTAAATATACACAAGGCAAGAATGCGTTCATCACGGAAGTAATTCGTTTAGCGAAAGAGGAATACAATGATTAAAGTAATATCTTTTGATATTGGAGGAACGCTAGTAGAAAATAATGAAAACTCTAACGAAACACAAAAATATGATTTAAAAAGTTTAGCCAAGTTAGTTAATTTACCTTATGAAAAAGTTAGAGAAGCATACAAGAATGTTTTTCAAAAAACAAAAGGAACTTTTAATTTCTTAATAGAAAAATTTTGTTTAGAATTAGATATTTTAGAAACTTCTGAAATTAAAGAATTTTTTAGCAAGAAGTTTGATTTTTCAGAAGCGAATAGTAAAATATCTGATGAAAATATAAAATTATTAATTGAACTAAAGAAAAAAGGATATAAAATAATATTGTTTTCAAATAGTTGTTGTTTACTAGATGCTAAATTACCAGATGAAGTATTAAATATAGTTGATGATGTGTTTTACTCTTACGATTTAGGGTTTACTAAAAATGAAACTGAAAGCTATCATTATATAGAAAGAAAATTAGGCTATTTACCAAATGAGTTTTTACATATTGGTGATACTTTGAGTAGTGATTATTTAATACCCATTCAAAATGGATGGAATGCTTTATATTATGGCAATATAGATGATAAAAATATAAAAAAGATTAATAAATTAACAGAAGTTTTAGCTTATTTAAATTGAAAATATACTGTTAGGTATGAGTAAAGAAGAAATTTTTCAGTATGAAAAGAACCGCTTAAAACAAGTTATAGGAACAATTAACAAATAACTCTAAAAAACAAAAGAAAATCTCATTTTTAAATCTAGAAATAACTTTTGAATTTTTTGCAGAATATAAACTAGATAGGTTTAATTCAATGATAGTGGCATAATCTAACTGCCTAATTAATTCTTTAATATTCATATTACAAAAAAATAATTCTAATATTCAAGAAATGAGTAGACACTTTTATTTAGGATTAGAATTTTATAATTTAGAAGATATTGAGAGAATAACAATCTCATCACAAAGAAGTTAAATTAAATAATAACAATATAATAAAACAATTTATTAAAGGGAATTAAGTTTATTTATAATTAATTAGTTTGAGTAAAAAGTTATCTGTAAAAGTGAAATCACTATGATTATTTTTTAAACTTAATTGTATCAAAAATTAAAAAAAGAATGGGACAAAAATGTCCACTCTATATTACTATTTATAAGCTACTTCAAATTTGAAATAGCTATTTTTTGGTATTACCTCACTTTCATTTTATTATATCTTGTGTCCGTGCATAAAGGTATCTTGCACATGGTGGCATTGACGCTGGAGCCCATAATGGTTTAATAATTGAAAAAGATTTGAATTTAATTCTCGTGAAAAAGCTAGAGAAAGAACTTATTGCGAGAGGTGCCGAAGTTTATTTAACTCGTGATGAAGATAAAGATTTATCAACAACAACAGTCAATCGTAAGAGAAATGATCTATATAATAGGGCTCTATATATAAATAAAATAGAACCTAATATGTATATTTCTATACATCTAAATTCTACTACTTCCTCGACATGGAAGGGGCTTCAAATCTTTTATACCAGTAAAAATGAAGAAAATAAGGCAATTGCTACTACAATTACGGATTACTTAAAAGAAAATATTGCAAATGTTCGCGAGATAAAAAAAGACAATACCTACTATATGTATAAATTTATTAATTCACCGGGAGTATTAATAGAGGCTGGATTTATATCTAATCCTAATGACAACTATTTATTAAGGCAAGAAGAATACCAAAATAAATTAACTAATTTAATAGCCAATGCTATAGAAATATATTTTCAAAGTTCATAAAAAAACTTTAAAAAAAGTAAAAAATAGTGTATACTCATAATAGGTGATAGGATGAAAAAAATTTATTTAAAATATGATGAATATACACCGCCAATCGAATGTGATTACGGATTTATCTCTTCTATGCTTTATTTAGGTTTTTTGTATCCCATAAGAAAAAAGAATTACAAAATGTTTTATATAATACTGATGACACAAGTTGCAGTTGTGACATTAATAATGTGTTTTATTCCCTTCAAGTTAGGAATAGTAATTAGTCTTATTATGCTTTTCATAATTAATATTCTTTTTGCATTTAATTATAACATGATTATTATTGAAGAGTTATTAAGAAAGGGGTATATTCCTTTAGATCATAACTCTTCTGACCTTTTAATAAGAAAAGGAATATATTTTAAATTACAATGATTATTTAAAATAAGTACTTTTCTTATTATAGAAAACCTTTTAAAATTTAAAACATTTACAATCTATATTTAAATTGCAGTCTTTTCCAGTCGCATAATTTAAATTACCAAATAAACTTTTTAATTTTTTTTCTTTTATATCTTTATTTTTTAACATCAAATCAACTGTTTCAATAATTTTTATTGCTTTCGTAATAGCAATATCGTATAATTCCTCAAAAGAAAAATTATATTTTTCCATAGGATCATATGGATTATACCAAATAGTCTTTTCTTTATTTAGATAATGCATTTTAGATTCGGGAGCAACAAAAAAAGATAGTTCTTGTTTTTTTACACTTTTATTTTGAAAAATAAAATCCATAGTTTTATATAATAGTTTTTTAAATCCAAATCGATCATAGTTCAAAACGTGATAAAACCTTTTCATATCTTTAAGCGACTTGTAGTAGATATAACTTACTTGATCGAAGCCATATACTTCTTTAACTATAGTATCAATAGTATCTTTTAATTCAGAACTAAAATGCTTAATTTTTATTATCTTTCTATACACTTTAAATTTTCGGGGCTTAATTTTCTCTCTTTTGTTAATTAAATAGATATCAATATAATATTCCATTTCTTCATGTTTGCCATTATACTTATATGTTTTGGGATCTTGAGCATCATATATACCTGTATAATATATTATATAAGGATGAGTTGTTGTATCTAAAACAAAGTGACATATTTGTCCATATAAGTATGCTATAACGTCATTATTATCATAATAATTTTTATTGTTAATATATTTAATTAGTGAAATAAAATGCTCATTGACTTTGCTGTGTTGCATAGCATCATTTATTTCAAAGATTCTTTTACTTCTTTTAGTTAAATGAAAATCATAAAAGAAATAAGGATCGGGCCCCTGACCAAAAGCTTTCAAATAGTTAATATCATCTTTCAATTTAATTTTAATATTTTTATTTAATCCATTATAGACATCTTGCGCAAAATAGTCGTGAGTAACAGAACTGGGCATTATCTTCTTCCTTTCATTAAACAAGATTATATCACGAAATATTTATTTTGTAAAAGTATATCATTTTTGTTAATTTTATGTTATACTAGTTAATATAGAATAATAAGGAAAGAGGCATTTTGTGGAAAAGAATTTCAAAACGATAGATGAACAAATTGAAATATTAAAAAATAAAGGTTTAATAATTGAAGATGAGGATGAAGCTAAAATAGTACTTCTTCGAGAGAATTATTTCTTTATAATGGGTTATCGTCATGTTTTCATGAATTCTATTAAAGATAATAGATTTATACCTGGAACAACTTTTAACGAATTACATGCTCTATTTCTCTTTGATAGATATTTTCGGAATATTCTTTTTAAAAATATTTTGGTTATAGAAAATCAATTAAAATCGATTATATCATATCAATTATCTAAAAAATATGGATATCGCGAGAGTGATTATCTAAAGCCTAAAAATTTTACTAATGAACATGATAAAGTAAGACGCGTTCGTGATTTAATTGACAAAATGAAAAGGCAGATAAGAATAAATGCTACTACTCATAATGCCACAATGCACTATATAAGTAATTATGGTTATATTCCTTTATGGGTTCTTGTCAAAGTGCTATCTTTTGGTATTGTTTGCGAATTATATACCATCCTAAAAAAAGAAGATCAAATCGAAATAGCTGAACTATTTAATACGACACCTAGTGTTTTAGAAGCTATTTTAGCCATCTTATCGAACTATCGAAATTTATGTGCTCATGAAGATATTGTTTTTGAACATCATACGGAAAGAGTTGTTCCAGACAATAAATATCATCAGATGATGAATATTCCCAAAATGGATGGTGAATATATATATGGAAAAAATGATATCTTTGCGGTAATTTTAATACTAAAGATTTTGTTAGAAAAATCTGCTTTTAGGTTAATGATGAAGGAAATTGAATATGAAATTGAATTATTGGATGGTAGGGTTGACTCTATTCCTATAAATAAGATATTAGATAGAATGGGCTTCCCTGAAAATTATATGGAGATTATAGAAGGGTGATAAAAATGAAAATAAAAAACAATAAAATAGTTTTACCACTATTAATATTTCTAGCTTTTGTAGCAGGATCTTTTTGGTCGTATTTAGTACTCAATCAGCTAACAGATGGAACTATAAAAACGTCTTCAGGGGATTATACGAATATTAAAATTAGTGAAAATAGTATTGCTAATGCTGTCGATAAAGTATACGATGCTACTGTTGTTATATCGAGCTATAAAGGTGAGACCCCTATTTCGACAGGAACTGGTTTTATCTATAAACAAGATGGATCAACTTCATATATTATGACTAATTATCATGTTATTTCAGGAGGAGATTCGGCTAAAGCAATATTTAGTGATGGAAGTATTGCTGACACTAAAATACTAGGTGGGGAGACATATTCTGATATAGCTGTTTTAACTGTCAGTTCTGCCGAAGTAAAACAAATAGCCACTATAGGAAATACGAATGATATCAGATTAGGTGACACTGTCTTTGCTGTTGGTGCCCCACTTGGAGATACTTATAGTGGGACTGTTACTAAAGGTATATTATCCGGAAAAGATAGGCTAGTAGCCGTGAGTTTTAGTGGTAATACCTCCGATTACTATATGAAGGTTATTCAGACTGATGCAGCATTAAATCCAGGTAATAGTGGTGGGCCTCTATGCAATATAAATGGGGAAGTCATTGGTGTGAATTCGTTGAAATTGACGGAAGAAAAGAATAGTTCAATAAGTTCATATAGTGTTGAAGGAATGGGGTTTGCCATTCCAATTGAAGATGCCCTTTATTATGCAGGGATAATTGAAAAAGGCGAATCTGTTCAAAGACCTTATATCGGAATAAGTATGCTCGATATAACTGATAGTTATTATTTATGGCAATCAGGAATTACTGTCCCAGAAAATGTTAATAGTGGTGTTGCCATTCTTGAAGTGGTAGCTTCTTCACCTGCTGCGAAAGCTAAATTACAAAAAGGTGATATTATTACTAAAATAGAAGATGAACAAATATCTTCGGTCGCTGAACTTCGATACGAGCTATACAAACATTCGCCAGGAGATAAGATAACAGTTACTTATAATAGAAATGGTAAAGAATATAAAACAGAACTTACTTTAGAACAAAGCACAAGTTAAAATTATTAAGTTATTTTTAAATCTCTAGTTTTTCTAGAGATTTGTTTTATGTTAGATAACTATGTAATTAAATCTATAATCATTTATTTAAGTATAGCTAAAGTTTATTACTAAAGCTATTTACAGCGTCAATTATATATGTTATTATATATTTAAAAGGAGAAATTGTTATGAATGTCAAAAGTTTACTACTACATCTTGAAATGAAGATGTTTGATCCTGGAATTTTAAATATAATCAAAAGAAGCAAACATAAAGATTCTATAATGGAAAAATTATGTCTTATGGGGAAAAATGATGAAAAGTTTAAATATGCATTACATATTATAGAAATATATAGTGAATTTAATTATATTATTAGACTATTAGATATTTTAGATTCTAGTATAATTAATTGTAGACAAGTATATCTATTTTTAACTAATTCCGACATAATAAAAACTCAAAAAGACGATTATAATTATATAATTCAAAGAGCCGAAATAATAGCCTGTGCCAAAGGTGAAATTCAAGCAGAACTTACACGTCATCTTCTAACTGAAGTACCAAAAAGTGACTATGCTTTGACAGTAGCTGAGTTAATAGCTGGTGCTAAAAATGGCAACCGAGCCCAGTTAATATATAATTTTGTAACCGATCAATATGTGATGGTAAATAAAAATGAATATATTCTAACAGCGGCTAGACTAATAGCTGGTGTTAAAGAAGATTTCCAAGCCTCATATATGTACAATCTTTTAATTAGAAAGGGACCAGTCGCTTTAGAAGGAGCTAGAGCAATAGCCAGTACTAAAGGCATAATTCAAGCAAAAGCCATATACATTCTTTTAACTGCTAATAATATATCAATTTGTGAGAAAGACCGTATTGCTGAAGTTATTGAAAAGATTCTTATGTTAAATGATACAGAAATAGTAAAATTAACGCTGATAAATAGTGGTCTAGACGTAGGTGAAGCCTTTGCAAGGATTCTTATGTTAAGTGATGAAGAAATAACAGACTTAATGTTAAGGGTATTAATAGATAATAACTCAAGTCCAAAGAAGATACGCGAGCGTGGATTACCACCTAATCGAAATAGAAAATAACTGATTACGAAAAAGCAAATAGTCATTGCTCTTTTTTATTGAGAAAAATTTTAGATGTTAGAAAGAAACACACTATTGATTATATGGTAAAACAAATAATGTCAAAGAGAAGAGTAACTTAAAACTGTTACCATATGCTTCTCTAGATATTTTCTCTCGGATTTTAATTAAAAACTATTGTCTTTTATCTTTATTATTTGATATAATAAAATAGATGTAAAAAAGAAAGGTGAGAAGATGGAAGAATATAAAATAACAACTCATAGTGATAATGAAACTATTGCTATTGCCCAAAATATAGAATCTGAAAAATTTCCTAATATGGTTATTTGTCTTAATGGCGAATTAGGAAGTGGTAAAACAGTTTTTGCTAAAGGTTTTGCACATTCGATGGGAATAGATGAAATAACATCTCCAACATTTACAATTATTAAAGAATACACTGGTGGTGAACTACCATTATATCATATGGATGTCTATCGATTAGAAGATAAGGCCGAAGATATTGGCATTGGTGAGTATTTTGAAAAAGGCGGCGTTGTTATTATCGAGTGGGCTGATATGATTAAAGATGATTTACCGGACGAAAGGCTTGATATAAAGTTTAAAATAACTGGAGAAAATACAAGAATCATGATTCTTACTCCACATGGCGAAAAATATAATAGTATTTGTGAGGCTATTATATGATAAGTTTATTTATAGATACATCTTTTTCTGATGTATCTATTGCCTTAATTAGAGATGAAAAAGTATTATCTTTAATACATAAAGATATTCCAAATGAGCATTCTGTTTATGTCACTCAATATATTGATGATGTTCTAAAGATAAATGAACTATCAACTGATGATGTTGATGAGATTATTGTTATAAATGGTCCTGGATCTTTTACCGGAATTAGAATTGGCGTAACTATTGCTAAAATGTATGCCTACTTACAAAAAATACGAATTGTGGCAATCACATCACTACAGGCTAGAGTAATAGGCTTAAAGAATGATTATTTATTGTCTCTTATTGATGCAAAACACGATAATTATTATATTGGCTTATATGATAATAATTATAATAAAATATTAGAACAATTTAGCAGTAAAGAGGAAGTTCAAAAGTTAATAGCCCAATATCATCCTGAAGTTGTCGATAACAAGGCAAAATATTATGATATTGAAGCTATCGTTAGATATAGTAAAAACTTAAAATCAGAAACCCCTCATAATGTTAATCCCATTTATTTAAAACTTCCAGAAGCAATGGAAAAACATGATTAAAGAAATAATTAATGATAGTTATAGTCCTTTTGCTCGAACCATTGAATATATTGAAGATAATAAAGTTTTAGGCTATCTTAAATATTCTCTTATTTATGAACGCATGGAAATAGATAATATTTTCGTTGAAGAAGAATATCGACATCAAAAGATAGGAACTAAAATGATAAGTTATCTTATATCTGTAGCTATAGAACATCATGTTCATAATATAACTTTAGAAGTAAGAGTAAGCAATAATGTGGCAATAAAACTATATAAAAAAATGGGATTTCATGAAGTTGCCATTCGAAAATTCTATTATGGCGATGAGGATGGTCTACTTATGGAAAAAGAGGTGATGAAATGAAAGATATATTAATCTTGGCGATAGAATCGAGCTGTGATGAGACAAGTATGAGTATTGTAAAAAATGGAAACTGTGAAATCGCGACCGTTATATTGAGTCAAATTGACATTCATAAAAATTTTGGTGGTGTTGTTCCAGAAATCGCAAGTCGTAAGCATATTGAAAATATAACAATTATTTTGGAAGAATTGCTAAATAAATCGCAAGTAGCAATGGAAGATATAACTGCGGTAGCGGTAACATATGGTCCCGGCTTAATAGGAAGTCTTTTAATAGGTGTTCAAGCCGCTAAAACAATATCTCTAGTAATGAAAAAGCCTCTTATACCTGTTCATCACATTGCAGGTCATATTTATGCTAATAATCTTGAGAAAAGACTCTCCTTTCCCTTGTTAGCTTTAGTTGTAAGTGGTGGCCATACGGAACTCGTATATATGGCGGAAGACTATAGCTTTACAAAGATTGGCGGAACATTAGATGATGCTGTTGGTGAATGTTACGATAAAGTAGCTAAAGTATTGCAGATATCTTATCCGGGCGGTCCCGAAGTGGATAGATTAGCCCATCTAGGAAAAGATAATTATAATTTACCTTATCCTTTAGATGATAAAAGTTATAATTTCAGTTTCAGTGGCTTAAAGTCCGCTGTAATAAATCTTGTTCATAATGAAAAACAAAAGGGAAATGAAATAAATACTGCCGACCTTTGTGCTACTTTTCAAAATAGAGTAGTATCAGTTCTCGTAAAAAAAACAATGCGTGCTCTGCAAGAAAAACAAGTTAATAATCTTATAGTCGCTGGAGGTGTATCTGCTAATAAAGGATTGCGAGAAAAGTTAATATTAGAATGTCAAAAGCAAAATATTAATCTATCTTTTCCTAAATTAATTTATTGTACTGATAATGCTACAATGATAGGAGCAGCGGCATATTATGCATATCAAAAAGGAATTGTATCCGATCTTAAATTAACAGCTAAAGCAACAGATAACCTTTATAACAATTAAAAAATAAATTTAATTTTAGACTTTCTCTATTACAGAGAAAGTTTTTTTATCATAAAATAAAACGATTGTGAATAGAGGTGAAATAATGGAATTTATTAATAACAATCGAGAAATTATTGTAACTATCATCAGTATGATTATAATATGGGGATTAGGCTTTTTATCAAAAAAATCTACATATATTAATAATAATCTTATAATAATTCAAAATATTGTAATTGGATTAGTTGTATCAGCTTTCTACTTTATATTGACGAAAGATTTTAATATGGCTATTGCTTTAAGCGGTCTCTTTGCGGAAACTGGTTATAATTTGGTTCATAATGTCGAGAAATTAATAAGGAATGGGAATGCTAATGAAGATAATCAAGAAAATACTCCCCAGTCACAAATATCAGATTAAATGTCCTTATCTAATGCTTCCAAAAAGAATTGTTATTCATGATACAGACCGTTATAAAACAGCAGAGGAAGCCATTTTTGATATGACTAATAGTTGTGAGGAAAATTCTTTTCATTATGCCGTCGATGCCAAAGAGATAATTCAGGGTATTCCTGAAGGGAGAAATGCTTGGCATATCGAGAAAGAGGAGGGTAATAAAGGAAATTTTGAGGGGATAGCAATTAAGATTTGTTATCCAAAAAATGATGACAATAAATTTATTGCTGCCGAAGAAAATGCTATCGAGTTGATAATTGATATTTTAAATAGATATAATTGGGGTATTGATAAAGTTACAAA
>JAGHHB010000004.1 GCA_017887885.1 Bacilli bacterium
ATTCATTTCTCCTAAACTTGTTTTAACACTTTTATCAATATAACCATTATATATTCTTTAGTGCATTTTGAACATCTTCAACAGCTTCAGGCTGATATATATCTATATTGCTTGTATTAATTGATTTCTATTATTATTTTTATTTCTCATACTTAACTAACATTCCTTTCTTCGTCCTTTCAGTCCTTGAAAGTCACACATTGTAATTAAAATAATTAAAGTTCTTTGTTATAATAATAAACGGTTATTGAGCATACTACAGAGCACGCGGAGGTGAGTGGTGAAAGAGATTATCTTTTATCCCGTATTCTTATATGTGTCGTTAATCCTTTGAGTACATATGAGTGTTGCCGATAATAGCTATTTGCTATCGAGCACGGAACCTTATCTTTGGTAAAACAATTCTTCGGTTTTCTAGTGAGGATTTTCAGTCAAAGCTCTTTAACAAAATATTTTTAAGAAAGGAGTTTTGATTATGTTAAAAATTGTTTACAGAAATTGCGCTGGTATTGATGTTCATAAGAAAATAATCGTTGTAACCATTGCTAAAACAAATAAACAAGATATTACAGAATATCAAACTAAATCTTTTTCTACCTTTACAGATGATTTAATCAAATGCCGTGATTGGCTATTAGCTAATAATACAATTGATGTTTGTATGGAATCTACTGGTAAATATTGGATTCCTGTTTTCAACATTCTAGAAAAGAAATGTAAATGTATTATTACTCATCCCAAATATGTTAGAACCATTTTAGCTAAAAAGACTGATAAAAAAGATTCTGTTTGGATTGCTGATATTTTTAAACACGGTTTAGTTGAACCTAGTTTTATGCCTCCAGAAGATATTAGGCAACTTCGCAATTTAATGCGTTACAGAAATAAACTTGTTTATAGTAGAACTGGAGAAAAAAATAGATTTCAAAATTCTCTTACTGTTTCTAATGTTCAAATTGCTAATGTCTTAACCGATGTTTTTGGTAAAACTTCTCAATCTATTCTAAAATTAATGTTGGAACAACCTAATTTAACTTTAGAAGACATTACACCTTTATTAAGAAAAAATTTGAAATCATCACCAGAAGATATTTTAAAATCTATCAATGGTTCTTTTGATGAATGTCAGTCATCAAAAATGGCTATTTGTCTTAATTCTATCAATGAATGTATTGATTTGCTTGAAGAACAAATACTTAAACTTGCCATAAAATATACTACTGAAATTAACTTACTTTTAACCGTGCCAGGTATAAAAGAACTTTCAGCGATATTTATTATAGCAGAAATCGGAACAAATATGAATGTTTTTATTAATGATAAACATCTTGTTTCTTGGGCTGGGTTATCACCTAGATGTAATGAGTCTGCCAAGAAAAAGAAATCTGTCAAAATCACAAAAGCTGGGGTTTATATCAAACCTTTACTTGTTCGATGTGCTTTATGTGCCATCAAAGACAAATCTTGTCCTTATATCAAGGCAAGATATGAATCGTTAAAAAGACGTCGTGGACACAAGAAAGCAATTATTGCTACCGCTAGACTTTTACTTACAGTTATTTATCACATTTTAAATACTGGAAAAGCTTTTGATTACAAAAGATTTAACACTTTATTAAATCGTAATTTTAAGACTCAACGAAAAGCAAAAAATACTCCTGAAGAAATGATTTCTTATTTAACTTCTTTAGGTTACGAAGTAACTATGCAGAATACCTAATAACAGTTTATTATTTCAAAGAACAATAGCTTATTTTATAGTCTTCATTGACTTAATCAAGTTCAAAAAAATTTTTGATTATTTGAACTCCTTTTGTGTGGTTTAATTTATGTTTTTATTTTCAACCTTTTACCTCTTTTCTTATATTTTATCATATTATAAAAAGTGTGTTGTTTTTTCAACTTACACACTTTATTTTACACTCTCCTTTTATTCAACTCCAGATAATATTGAACTCCACATAATGTTACATACTCGTCATAAAGTAGGTCATTTGCAGAAATCCATTAGTTACAAAGTTTCTTTTGGATTTCTACTTTAACTTTCTCTTTAAAACTAAAGGCTTATCATCTGAAGCACTAGAGTAATCAAAACCCAATTTTTCTTCTCTATCAATGATTTCAAGTATTTTCTCTAATTGCCTATACTCTATCTCATCAGCATTATTTAAAGTAAAAACAGGCAGCTCTGTTGGCGTAGAAGATACCATTTCTTTTAATTTTTCATCAGTAGTTGCTAAAACATGTGGATTTCCTCTAACTTTTTCATTTAATTTTTTTTCGTTGCATAGTAATATTACATTTTTTTGAATATCTTTAATATTTTTTTTACTATCTACCATACAATAAACACTATAGATAATATTAAATACAAACAAACTAGCACACAATCCACTTCCCACTGGTAAAATACTTTTACCACTTGCTAATACTAAAACATTGAACATCAGCATAAAAACACTCAATGTTGTCAATTTCCAAGACCTTGAAAATCTTTTTTCTTGTGTTTTCATAAATCTATTAGAATTTAAAACTTGTTTTCTCATTATTTCAAGTAATTTTTTTTCATTTTCTTGAGTATAGGGAATAATAAAATTTTCCCCTTTAGCCAGATTAACTATTATCTGATTTCCTTTAATTGTGTAGTTTAATACAAATGTTTTAGAATCTTCTAAATTAAGTGAATAATCTCTCATAAAAACCTCCATTTTTCTCTAAAACCCAAAATAATGAGTTTTAATGATAAAGTACTCCCCTTATCAATGAAAGTTATTTTACTACAAATAAGGACGAAAGTCAATTCTTTCCTAAAATTTTGTTGATCTTTTTTTCAAATTAGTTGTGTTCAACTTTATGACTGATAAAGATGTTCAGGATAAGCAACATTTAAATCAATAGGCAAAGTAATATGAAGAATATCTTTAGTTTTAATATAATTATTATCTATTATTAATTTAGAATAAGATTGTGTTTTTATATTATTTAACATAAATCTTTTTTTCATTGTAAATATATAAACAAACCA
>JAGHHB010000033.1 GCA_017887885.1 Bacilli bacterium
AGAAATGTATATTGAGAACAACTCTCTTGTTATTGTCTATGATAAAAAGGAATTAAATAATATCTTTTTTGATAATGATTATATTCCAGAGATAAAAATAAGATATTTGAAATAGACTTTACAAAGTTGGATAGTTGTGGTATACTAATATTTATCTTATATGGAGGTGCATAATTTTAAATGGAGAGTCATGCTGAAAAATTAAAAGTCGTTCTCCTTGCAAATATTTCGCAAGCTGATCTGAAAGAATTACACAAGTGTGAAATCCTTCCACGTTAGTTAGTGTGGGATCATCATCGTAATTGTTATTTTATGGAAAAAGTCCCATTAAGATCTAAAGAGTCGAACATAAGATTTAGTCTTTGTTATCTTTTTTCTGAATTACCTTCAGATTTACAAGAAAAATACGCTGGTTGCAGTCAACTTTTATATGTTTCTTCTCAAGTTAGTGATCATACTAATAATGAAGGAAAAATAAGAAGAAGAAAAAGATAAGATTATAATACCTTTAAAGTTCACACTAAATAAAAAGAAACCAAATATGGGAAACTTTATTTAGTAAGAATTTTGAAGGTTTTTTCATAGATGAATATGAAAATATATATTTTTTATAATAATAAATGAAACTAGAATTGAATAACAATTTCAATCAAATTAATTATTATTTTGGCAAATAAACAGGGTGTGAGCATCTATTTACTTCTTTTTTTTTATTTATTACATACAGTTTATTAGGGTGATAAGATGAATGAGATAGATCCGAAGAAATATTTAGATAAGATAGCTAAAAAAGAAAAAGTGACGCCATCTTCTCGCACAAAAAAATATTTTACTAATTTGATAGTTAGAGTTTTAATAGTGAGTATTCTTTTTTTATCATTATCAATAGTTTGCAGGAGTGATGCTTCTTTAAAAGCTAAAGTTTATGATTATATGAGTAAAGAAAATATATCTTTTACTAAAATTAAAAATATATATAATAAATATCTTGGGGGTATTCTTCCAATTAAAAAAGAAGCTGATACAAAGCAGGTATTTAATGAGACTTTAAAATATGATTCGGTTTCTCTTTATCATGATGGTGTAAAATTATCGGTTTCTGATAATTATTTGGTTCCTTCATTAAAGGAGGGGATGGTTGTTTTTATTGGTAAAAAAGACAACTATGGTAATACAATTATTATAGAAGATTTAGATGGCGTTAATATTTGGTATGGCAATATTGAAAATACTTCACTAAAATTATATGATTATGTTGAAGCGGGAACTTTATTGGGAGAAGCTAATAAAGATCTTTATATGGTTTTTAGTAAGGATGATAATTATCTAGATTATGAAGACTATCTTGGATAAAATAGAATTTCATTATACATATTTAATAATGGCAGTAGGTCTTGTTCTCACGGGGCACTTTATTAATTTAATTATTTTCACCTCCTTAATTCTAGTTCATGAGATGGGACATGTTTCTGCTTCACTCTTGTTTGGATATAAGATAGATAAGGTAATAATATATCCTTATGGAGGAATTACTAAAATAAATAAATTAATAAATACCAAAATAGAAAAAGATCTGGTTGTCGCGATTGCGGGCATTTTATTTCAATCAATTTATTTTTTTCTGATTCTTATCTTAAGTGAAAAGGCGATGATAAGAGAATATACTTTTAATTTGTTTTTGATGTATCATAAAAGTATTTTGTTTTTTAACTTACTTCCAATAATACCTTTAGACGGAGCTAAAATAGTAAATCTAATTATTTCAAAGTATTTAAATTTTAATCTGGCAAATAATTTTACTGTCGTTATTTCACTTTTAGCGGTAATTATCTTCCTGATTAGTAATACTTACCAAAATAACTATAGTATGATAATGGTATTGGGAGTATTATTCCAAAATATTTATAAATTTTATAAAGAAATATCTTTTATATATAATAAATTTTTATTAGAAAGATACTTGTATAATTTTAATTATTCCAAAATTAAAGTCATTAAGAATAAGAATAAGATGTATAAAAATTATCGACATTTATTTGTTAAAAATGGTCAGGTGTTAGGAGAAAAGAGCTATTTAAGCAGTATTTTTAGAAAAAAAGATTAATTTGTTTGACTAAACAATATTTTTATGATAAAATTGTATTGTTTTGAAGACCTCGAGTTGATTACTCAACCACATTGAAAAGGTAAAAGTTCTTATAAATAAGCGCCTTAAGAGTGAGTCTTAAAAATATGTAAGGAGGTAAAGAGATGAAAGCAATTATTGAAACTGGAGGAAAGCAATATTATGTTTCGGAAGGAAGCATCATCTATACAGAGAAGTTAGCTGGTGATTCAGGAGATAAAGTTGTCTTTGATAAGGTTTTGATGATGGATGGTATAGTTGGTAATCCTTATGTTGCTTCTGCAAGTGTCGAAGGTGTTATTGTAAAGCAAGGTAAACAAAGAAAAATAACTGTTTTTCGATACAAACCAAATAAAAAGTCTACAAGAGTAAAAAAAGGACATAGACAACCATATACTAAAGTAGAGATTAAAAAGATCAAGTAGGTAGTTTTATGATAAAAATAAAACTTACAAAAATAGATAATAATATTTCTAGTATTGTTATTAAAGGACACGCTCTTTATGATGATTTTGGGAAAGATATTGTCTGTGCTGCATTAAGTAGTACGGTAATAACTTCGATAAATGCTTGTCTGACAATTAATGAACATAGTTTGTCTTATGACGATAAAGATGGTCTTGATATTGATATTTTAAGTCATGATACTGTGACTACTAAAATAATTAATAATTTGATTTCTAACTTGTATGAATTAGAAAGAGCGTATCCTAAATATGTACAAATAAAGGAGGAAAATAATGAATAGATTACTATATTTTAATATACAGTTATTTGCTCATAAAAAAGGTCAATCATCTACTAGTAATGGAAGAGATTCTGCCGGTAGGAGATTAGGAGCAAAGGCATCAGATGGCGAATATGTAACAGCGGGTTCTATAATTTATCGTCAACGTGGAACAAAGATTCATCCAGGAAATAATGTTGGAAGAGGCACTGATGATACTTTATTTGCTAAAATTTCTGGGTTTGTCAAATATTCACGACTTGGTAAAGATAGAAAGCAAGTAAGTGTATACGAAACGAAATAAAAAAATTAGAAAAATATTGACAACAATATAAATTATTGATATAATTTATATTGACTTGGGGAATTAGCTCAGTTGGCTAGAGCATCTGCCTTGCACGCAGAGGGTCAAGGGTTCGAGTCCCTTATTCTCCACCATTTATCGGGAAGTGGCTCAACTTGGTAGAGCACCTGGTTTGGGACCAGGTGGTTGCAGGTTCAAATCCTGTCTTCCCGACCATCGTGATTTTTGATCCTTGTAATGCAAGGATTTTTATAATTACAATTATGTATTTAAATTTAGGGGGATAGGGATTATGGAAGTACCCTTCAATTATATTGTGTTTTCTGTGATGCTCTTACTTGAGGAAAGAAACCAAACTTGTTTTGTTAATAAAGAACGGTTACGAGAAGTAATTGAAAAAGTTACTGAAGAAATTGTCAATTGTGATCAGGAGAATGCTTCTCTTTTAAAAACTAGGGAATTTGATTTTGACGGCGAATTAGATGTTTTATTATATACTTATTCTGATTATTTTTTTGAGAGTAATGGCTACTTATACTTAAATGAAGAGGTTGATTTGGAAGAGATAGAGGAAGTTTGGCAAGCAATAGCGGATGAAGAGGATGAAGAAAATCCGTTTATTACGTACTTTGATATTGAAATTTCTAGTAATATTGAGCTTTTGGAATTATTAGGAATTAGAGTCCGAAAAGATATATATGATTATTTTATTAATTTAGAACAGGAAATCGAAAAGTTATATAATTGCATATCGGAACCTTCACTTGCAAGTTCAGAAGTTTCTTTTGTTCCTAGAAAGGAAGAAGTAATTAAAAAAATTAAAAAACTTACTATAGTGAGAGAAGTACTCATACATAATATGAAAAATTTGTTAACTGAAGCTCAAATAGAAGACATATTTTATTATTCGACTGATGAATTATCTTTTCCTATTTCAAGCCTTCCTGCAAAAGAACCAGAGGAATTGGTCTGTAAAGATTATTTTTCTTTATTAATGAGTACTTTTTCACTCGATTTGAGTCTTTCACAATATAATATTAATTATAAATTGGAGGATATTTTAAATGGATTTGATAAATATAATGAATGGAAGGAGATTAGGTTTCGCACTGATAGAGATGAATTTAAAAAGTTTTATATGACAGTATTATATTTTTTGAGTGAAGAGATAAATAACCATTGTGGGTCACTTTTGTATTATCAATTGATTGATGCTAAATATACACTTATGTATTCGTTAGATATGCTTTTTGGTACTAAAATGTTTTTGCAAGGTAACGAAATTAATGTCTATGATTACATTGGTACAGAGATGGATTATAAAAATGTAAAAAAGATTATTACATTTTTTATGGAGGATATTTTAAAATATTCTGATAAGGACTATGGATCTAAAGGTATCATTTCAGAAAATATAATTAAGAGCATTTTAATAAAAGCATATTATTATCTAACTGGGGAAAAAGAATTATTATGTACTCCTAATAACCATTCTTCAAAAAGCGAGCGTATACTAATTAGATCTATTTTGGATGGGCAACAGTTAAGATCTATAAAAAAACCTCCTAGTAGTTTATAAAGTAATAATAAATTTAAAATAGTATCTCGAGTAAAGAGGTACTATTTTTATTTGTGATAGATGGTTATTATTCTACAGTATCAAAGGGTTAGGAAAGTAAGTTTCCTGCTTTTTTTATTTGAATTAGTTTTTTATTGAAATCTTTTTAATAATGTAATTATAATTTAAGTACAAAGATGGAAAGCTTTAATAACTTAAGTGTTTTGACAATTTTTCTGTAAAATTAAAGAAAAAACATTTACAAAGATGATCAATTATAGTAAAATATAAGCATAGAGTGGCATTAAGTGGAAGAAAGTGGGGGATATAATGTTAATTGGAGAATATCATCATAATATTGATGAAAAAGGAAGATTAATTATTCCTTCTAAATTTAGGGATGATATTGGAGAGAAGTTTGTTGTTACTAGAGGTTTAGATGGCTGCTTATTTGTGTATGCTTTAAATGAATGGAAAGCTATTATCGCTAAATTAAAAGATCTTCCGTTTACTAAAAAAGATGCGAGAACTTTTAATAGATTTTTTCTATCTAGTGCTACTGTATGTGAATTTGATAAACAAGGTAGAATTAACTTACCATCTTCACTTATTAATTATGCTGATTTAAAAAAGGAATGTACAATAATAGGGGTAAATGATCGCCTAGAAATATGGGCTACGGATAAGTTTGATAGCCTAATCGAAGATAACTTATCTGCAATAAATGATGTTGCGGAAAATTTATTTGAAAGGTTAGATATTGATGCATAAAACAGTATTACTAGAAGAGACAATAGATAATCTAAATATTAAAGAAGATGGTATATATGTCGATGCTACATTAGGGTTCGGAGGGCACAGTAGTTTGATACTAAAAAGAATAAAAAGGGGCTTTCTTTTCGCCTTTGACCAGGATATAGTAGCAATTAATTATAGCCTTGAAAAATTATCTAAAATTAGTAATAATTTTGAAATAATTAAAGCTAATTTTTCAAAATTAAAAGAGGAACTTGAAAAAAGAAACGTTACAAAAGTTAATGGTTTGGTATTTGATTTGGGAGTTTCATCTTTACAGCTTGATACTGCCGCAAGAGGTTTTAGTTATCATCGTGATGCAAAACTGGATATGAGAATGGATACAGATGCCAGTTTATCTGCATACAATGTTGTAAATGAATACCCGTATGAAAAGTTAGTAAAGATATTAAGAGATTATGGTGAAGAGAAATATGCTTCTAATATTGCTAGAAATATTGTCCGGAGAAGAGAAAAAAAAGAAATTGTGACAACATTTGAACTTGTCGATATTATAAAATCAAGTATGCCAATGAAAGCAATGCGAGATTCACATCCTGCTAGAAAAACATTTCAGGCAATACGAATAGAGGTCAATCGTGAATTGGAAGTACTTAAAACAGCTTTAGATTCGGCATTTGAAATGTTGGAAGTTGGCGGTCGAATAGCAGTTATAACATTTCATTCTCTAGAAGATAAAATTGTTAAGGAAAAATTTTATAGTCATTCTAAATTAGATGATAATCTAATTAGATTGCCATTTGTACCAGAGGAATATTTGCCCAAGTTTAAAATAGTGGCGACTATTTTTCCTACAGATAAGGAAATTAGTGAAAATAATCGTTCGAGATCGGCTAAACTTAGAATAATTGAAAGAATAAAGGAATGATAAAAATGAAAAAAAATAGAAAAAGAAAAAGTAAGTTTACTAAGTTGGAAAGATTTTTATATAAAAGTTCGCTAGCAATAGCAGTTAGTCTTTTTATGGGAATTGTTTTTACTAGTGTATCAATGGCTAAAATGAATATTGAAATTCAAAAAATGGATAAAGTAGTTAAGTCACAAGAAGATACTAATCAGAGTCTTACGATGAAAATAAATGAAATGGCTTCTCTTGAAAATATTCAAACGGTCAGTAAAAATCTAGGTCTTTCTTATAATAACGAGAATATTAAGACAATAGAGTAAGGTGATAAAAATGAAAAAAGGTAGAATAAATAATAGTAGATTTAAAGTTGGTAAACCAGTTATTATTGTTACCTTTTTTTTGTTTGTTATATTAATTGCTCGTCTTTGTTATTTATGTTTATTTGACTACAAGGTCGGTAATTCGACGATAACGGCTTTTATAAGAAACCGCAATACAAAAGAGGAAGTTATAATGCCTAAACGCGGAACAATTTATGATCAAAATGGAAATATTTTGGCTAATGACGTTATTAGTTATACTATAATTGTCTATTTGTCAGAAAATCGCGTCGATGCTGATGGAAATAAGAATTATGTAGAAGATATTGATATGACGAGTGAAAAATTGGCTTCAGTATTAGGGGTGAATAAAGACGCGATTAAAGAAATTTTAGAAAAAGGTAAGGCTAATAATAAATACCAGGTAGAGTTAGGAACTATGGGAAAGGGAATAACAGAATTAGTAAAAGAAGAGATTGAAGAATTAAACTTACAGGGGATTGATTTTACTGAAGAAGTGAAAAGGTATTATCCTAATGGAGATTTTGCGTCTTATTTACTTGGTTATACTGTCTTCAAAGAAGAAGATGGTAATAATTGGTTAACTGGAGAAATGGGAATAGAAGAATATTATAACGACGAACTTAAAGGTGATACTGGTTTTGTTACGTATGAAAGAGATAAATATGGTTATAAGATAGCAAATGGCCGCGAGTACGTTGAACCATCAGATGATGGTAATGATATTTATTTAACAATTGACAATAATATTGAACTGTTTGTCGAAACTGCTGTCAAAAATGCTTTCGAGCAGTCTGAAGCTGAATGGGCTTTGATGGTAGTAGCGGATGCTAAAACAGGTGCTATTTTAGGTTACTCTAGTTCGCCATCATTCGATCCTAATCTACGAAATATGACTTCCTATTTGGATCCTATTACTTCTTTGGCATATGAACCTGGTTCAACGATGAAGATTTTTAGTTATATGTGTGCTATAGATTCAGGAAACTATGATGGTAGTGCTACCTATGAATCTGGAACTAAAACTTATACTTCTGAAGTAGATAGTAGTACAGTGACAATATCCGATTGGAATAAAGAGGGATGGGGAACGATTAATTATGATCTTGGTTTTGCACTATCTTCTAATATTGCCGTTGCTAATATCGTCGAGACTTTTATAACAAAAGATGATTTGAAAGCTTGTTATACAAAATATGGTTTTGGTGTAAAGACTGGGTTTACTTTAAAACGTGAAGATGCTGGCAGTATTGACTATAAATATCAGATAGAAGCAGCAACTGCGGGTTATGGACAAGGTATAACGACAACACCGATCCAGCATATTCAGGCTTTAACGGCTATTGCTAATAATGGAGTAATGTTAAAACCTTATGTCGTCGATAGAATAGTTGATAATGATAGTAATAAAACTTTATATACTGGAAAGCGTGAAGAGGTTGCTACAATTGCTAGTGAAAGTACAATTGAAAAATTAAAAGAACTGATGACAAATGTCATAAATGGTGACAATACTAATTCGACGGGTTATGCTTATTATATGGATGGGTATACTCTTATAGGAAAAACCGGAACAGCTCAAATTTATGATTATTCGAAAGGTAATTATATGACTGGTGATTCAGATTATATTTATTCTTTCTCTGGTTTATTTCCTAAAGAAGAGCCTGAAATAATAATTTATGCGGCAATTAGGAGACCTAAAGACACAATTAATTATCTTGCCCCTATGGTAAAAGAAGTAGAGAAGAATATTACTAAATATCTAAATATTGAAGATAGTTCTAATGATAAGATGGAATATAAAGTAGAGTCATTCTATAATAGAAGTACTAATGATATAAAGAAATATTTAGAGAATATGAATATTGAAGTATTATTGATAGGAAATGGAAATAAGATAGTAGATCAATATCCTAGTATGAATACGACTATTTATGAAGATGATTTAGTAATCTTAAAGACAAATGATTTTGATAATAAGATGATCGATTTAACTGGTTATTCTCATAAAGAAGTTGTAAATATACTAAAATTTATGAATGTAAGTTATCTGATAGAGGGAACCGGTTATGTATATGAACAAAGTATCTTGCCAAATGTGAATATTGATGATAAGATAACTGTTAAGTTAAAAGAAAAATATAAAGAGGGATAAGAATGGACGAAGAGACGAATGAAATATCAAAAATATTGTATACAATATTAATTATTTTAATCTGTATTGTTCTTGGAATATATTTTGGAGAACTGCTAATTAATTTAGACATGATCAGTAAAATAAATAATTCTAACTTGTTTTTGATATAAAAAATTTATCTGTGTTTAAAGTTAAAGAGGAATACTTGCAAATAAGTTTTATACTTTGGTATATAATTAAAGCTACTTTTTCTTGATTTTATTGTTTCTAATAATTGACAAGCTAATTAATTTGGCATATAATATAATATATAATTTTTATTTAAAACAATTGATGAAGAAGGTATAATATGATTCTAATAGAGAGTTAGTGGGTGGTGGAAACTGACAGATAGTATTATATGGATCACTTCAGATGTATTTTTCTGAAAATTTAATTAGGAAAAATCGGTGATAAACCGTTATCAAAAGAAAGAGCACTTATGTGAATTAAGGTGGTACCGCGATTATTATATCGTCCTTAAAGAACATAAGTGCTTTATTTATAAGGAGGATTTATGGAAAGATTTAAAGAATTAAGTAAGAAAAGTTATTTAGAAATGGAAAAAAAATATATTGATTATTGGCAAGATATTGATATTTTACAGAAGTCTATCGATAAAGGAGAAAAGTATTGGGTATTTTATGATGGTCCAGCTTTTGCTAATGGATTTCCGGGTCTACATCATATCGTATCGAAGAATTTAAAAGATATTGTTTGCAAATATAAGACTATGCAGGGATATAAAATTATAAGAAAAATAGGTTGGGATACACATGGTTTACCTATTGAAAATCATGTTGAAAAGAAGCTTGGATTTAAATCAAAAAAAGATATTGAGAACTTTGGTATTGAAAAATTTAATGCTGCTTGCCGAAAAAGTGTTAGAGAAAATGAAACTGCTTTTACTAATTTAACTCATAAAATGGGCCAATTCATCGATACAGAAAATCCATATTTGACTTATAAAAACGATTATATTGAAACTGAGTGGTGGATTCTTAAAAAGTTTTTCGATGAGGGTTTATTTTATGAAGGAACAAAGGTAACTCCTTATTGTCCTCGATGCGGGACAGGGCTTGCTTCGCATGAAGTGGCACAAGGATATAAACAGGTAGATGTTAGTACAGTTATTGTTCCTTTTAAATTGAAAGATAAAGATGAGTATTTTCTAGTGTGGACAACGACACCTTGGACTTTGTTAGCTAATGTAGCTTTATGTGTTAATCCAAATGAAGAATATGTAAAGGTTTTGGTGCAGGGAAAGTATTTTATTTTAGCTAAAGCTCTTATGGAGAAGGTAATAGGAAGTGATGCTGAAATTATCGATACATTTAAAGGAAAAGATCTTGAATATACTGAATATGAACAGTTACTTTCCTTTATTAATGTCGATAAAAAAGCTTTTTTTGTAACTTGTGATGAATATGTAACGATGGAAGATGGAACAGGAATAGTACATCTTGCTCCGGCATTTGGAGAAGATGATTCTCGGGTAGGAAAGAACTATGATTTGCCCTCTATTAATCCTGTCGGTTTAGATGGAACATATAGTGAGGGTCCATGGAAAGGAACTGTTATTTTTGAAGCAGATAAATTGATTATCAATTATTTAAAAGAGCATGATCAATTATTTAAAAAACAAAAGATGACTCATGATTATCCACATTGCTGGCGATGTGATAGTCCACTTATATACTATATGATGCCAAGTTATTATATAGCGGTATCTAAATTTAGTGACAAATTAGTTGAAGCTAATAAAAAAGTAAAATGGTATCCGGATTACATAGGAAGTAAAAGATTTAATAACTGGCTTATGAATGCTAAAGATTGGGCTGTTTCTAGAACTAGATACTGGGGGGCTCCTATTCCTTATTTCAAATGTGAGTGTGGACATTGCGAGATGATTGGTTCTATTTCAGAATTAAAAGAGAAAGCTATTGAAAAGATCAATGATGATATTGATTTACATAAACCATATATTGATAATATTCATCTTAAATGCCCTAAATGTGGGCAAGAGATGAAGAGAATACCAGATGTTTTGGACTGTTGGTTTGACTCGGGATCGATGCCTTTTGCTCAATATCACTATCCGTTTGAGAATAAAGAACTCTGGCAGTCGCAATTTCCCGCTGATTTTATTTGTGAGGGTGTCGATCAAACTCGTGGGTGGTTTTATACTTTACTTGTTATTTCGACTTTTGTAAAAGGTTGTTCACCATTCAAGTCTGTTCTAGTAAATGATTTGCTTTTAGATAAAGAAGGAAAAAAGATGAGTAAATCGAGGGGGAATATTGTCGAACCATTTGCTACAATGGAGACATATGGTGCCGATACGGTAAGATTTTATTTACCGTATGTCTCTCCTGTATGGACACCACTTAAATTTGATATTGATGGCTTGAAAGAGGTTTATTCTAAATTTTTTAATCCTCTTAAAAATACTTATTCTTTCTTTGTTACTTATGCTAATATTGATGGTATTAAAACTGATATGTTTGATGTCTCGTATGACGATTTAGAAGAGATTGATAGATGGTTATTATCTAAATATCATAGATTATTAAAATATATAACAGCTTCTTATGAATGTTATGATTTAAATAAGGTGGCTAGGTCTTTGGCAAATTTTGTTAGTGATGACTTGTCTAACTGGTATATCAGAAGAAATAGAGATCGATTCTGGGATAGTACACTTTCTGTTTCAAAAAGAGCAGTTTATCAGACTACTTATCAAGTTTTGATTGGTTTAGCACAAGTTATAGCCCCAATTACACCTTTTATTAGTGAAGAGATATATCAGAACTTGACAGGTAAAGAGTCTGTTCATTTGAGTACTTTTCCTATTTGGGATGATACATTAATTAATGATACTTTAGAAGAAAAAATGGATTTGGTAAGAGAATTGATAAGTCTTGGTCGCAATATAAGAGAAGAAGTAAAACTAAAGGTAAGACAGCCGCTACAGGAGATAATACTAGATGCTAAAAATGAGAAGTTAATTGGTGATTTGGTATCTTTGATTAAAGAAGAATTAAATGTTAAAGAAGTAAAATTTTTAACTGATTTAAATGGTTATATGAACTATACTGTTAAACCAAACTATAAAGAAGTTGGAAAAATTTTTGGTAAGAATATAAAAGAATTTGCTGATAAATTGTTAAAACTTGCAACTTCAGAAATAATTTCTTTGAATGATGGTCAAACTTTAGAAATGATTGTTGATGGTAGTACATATACTATAACAAAGGATATGGTCGATATAAGAATTTCTGCCAAAGAAGGGTTTGCCGCTATTATGAATAATAATAGATTTGTTATTTTAAATACAAATATTACCAAAGAATTATTAAATGAAGGTTTAGCTAGAGAGACTGTTTCAAAAATTCAGCAGTTAAGGAAGAGCATGAATTTTGATATAGCTGATAGAATAATTATTTATCTTGATTGTAATAAAGATTATAAAGAGGCTATCGAAAAAAATCTGTCTATGATTAAAGAAGAGACATTAGCTTTGGATATTATTGAAAAAAATAATATTGAAATGAAATTAGATGTTAATGACTATAAGATTGGTATTGAGTTAGAAAAAGTAAATAATAAAGAGTAAGTTAATAAACTATCAATGAAAAAATTGATAGTTTTTTTCCTTTTTTATATAAGTAATAAATAGGAGAATATTTATGTGTCAAATTTTTGTCAAAGGACTTGCTTTTATTTGGAGGATGCTATATTCTAATAATAGAGGGAGTGTGATACAATGATTTATCCATCTATTGATAAAATACTAAATATAATAGATTCTAAGTACGCATTAGTATATATAGTGGCAGATAGAGCAAAACAGATGGCTAAAACGGGATATTATCAAAAATCGTTAAAAGATTATAAATGCCAAAAAGAAATAGGTAGAGCTTTGGAAGAAGTTTATGATGGATTAATTCATGTTGAAAAGAGATAGTATCTCTTTTTTTAAAAGAAAGTGCATAGTTCTGTTCTCTTCTAAATAGCTTGAATGATATATATATACTCTTACAATACTAAATGCACACAATTCTGCACCTTCAAATTTATATTACAGATTATATTTCTTAAATGATTGTATTATCTTTTTATTGAAAAAAATTTTAAAATAAGATATAATGATAGTAGGTGATATGTGATGTATTTTTTAATAGAAGCTTGTCAACATCCTGATATACTTAGAGTTATATATTTTGGAAGGTTGTTTTTAGATATTATATTTACAATTTTACCAATTGCTTTAATTGTGATGTTGATGATTGATTTTAGTAAGGCTGTTGTTTTATCTGATGATAATAATAAAAGTACTAAATTAGTAGGTAAAAGAATCATTTATTGTATTTTGGCATTTATAACGCCGTGGGTAATTGAAGTTTTTATGCTTTTTCTAACTAGATTGGGCTTTGCTGTTAATTATATTGATTGTTGGAATAATGCTAATTCTACAGATATAGCATATTATCAAAAGATTAAAGATGAGCTTGATGCTTCTAGATTAGAGGAGAGAATTGCATATTGGGAAGAGAATTATGAGAAAAGTAAAAATAATTCTGGTAGTGCCTCCTCCGAAAGTTCACTCAATGATGCAGCAGATGCGCTAATTGAACTTGCTAGGGGTGAAATTGGACATGTTGGAGGATCAAAATATAGTGGGTTAGATGATAGTGTACCTTGGTGTGCTTACTTTGTTATTTGGGCTTTAGAACATACGAAAATAGATAATGGTAATTCTATTTTGGATGTTATTGAAAAGGAAGGGAGTGTCGTTTCTAAAGGTGTTGCGGGGGGAACAATGCTTAATTTTGATAAGGCTACAAATTTGGAGTTTCATTACTCAAAGTTTTATGGTGGTAATTATACTCCTAAAAGAGGCGATATAATCTATTTTCGATGGGGGGCTCCTGATTGGGATAAAAAAATAAATGGTAGTATGTATGATCAAGTTAGCCATGTTGGAATAGTTGATTATGTTGAAGATTCTGGAGTAATACATACTATTGAAGGAAACTATGGAAGTGGTGGTAGTGCAAGCAATAAAGTTGGTACCCGCCCGAACTTTTCTGTAATCAACTCTAGCATTATGGGGTATGGTTCATGGTATAAAGAAAAAAGAAGTCCAAGCGGAGGATCTGGCAATTGGGAAATGGAAATAAACTAAGAGGTGAAAAATGAAAAGGATAATTTTGATTGTATTACCAATTCTATTTTTATCAGGATGCACAATAAATTATAATTTAGAGTTTAAAAACAATAAGTTTATTGAAATCATCGATGGGGCCGTTTCCAATGACGAATTAAGTTTAGAAGAAGGAGAAAAGACAGATGTAAATATAAATTACTATAATTTATATATTGAAGAGAACCCTCTTATTGATAATAATGAAGAAGTATATGACAAACAAATAACGGATGTAGCTAATGGTAAGAAATTTGTTTTTAATTATGAATATGATGATAATTATAATAAATCTAAAGCAATCAATTATTGTTTTGAAGATAAAATATTTGAAGAAGATGAAGACTTTTATTATATAAAATTGGGAGGAAAATTTGGATGTCTATATTCTGATGAAATAAATATTAATCTCAAGAGTGATAAAGCTATTTTAGATGCTAATGCTGATTCTATAAAGAATAATACTTATACTTGGATTATTAATCAAGAAAACAAAGATAATGTCGATATAACATTATCAATATCTAAAAATGTTTATGTTAATAAAGAAAATAATAAATTTGAAGTGAGTACTTTTCAGATAATTGCTTTCGTAATTTTAGTTGTTTTGTCGTTAATAACCTATCTATTATATAAAAAGAAAAATAGTAGTACTATTTGATAATCTCTTAAAGATACGTTATTTTCTACGATCATATAAAATAAAAATTAGAATTGTAGGATTTATTATTTGGAATAAGATAATACTTTTAGAGACTGCTTTATCCAAAATATTGGCAGTCTTTTTTGAAAGGTTATCAGATATAAATATAAATTTTTTTATATCCTTAATTTTTGGTTTTATTTAGATAATATTTTTATGGAGAAAGAAGTATTATACAAAAGGATGTTTCACATTAATTGTAATGTTAGATAGAAATATTTAGTGATACTTTGTTTTATTGACTGCAGATGGTAATTGTGTTACAATAAAAGTGTATTTTAAGGGATGTGGTTTAATGAAGAGTGGTTTTGTTAGCATTGTTGGAAGACCAAATGTTGGGAAGAGTACTTTATTAAATAGTATTTTGGGAAAACGTGTGGCAATAACTTCTGATAAGCCTCAGACTACAAGAAATATGATTCAAGGTATTTATACTGATAGTGAAAGTCAAATGGTATTTATTGATACTCCAGGTATTCATAAACCTAAAAATAAATTAGGAAGAGTACTAAATAAGCAAGCATATTTTACAATAGATGATGTTGATATTGTTATTATGGTTGTTGATGTTTCTGAAAAAATAGGATCTGGAGATAAGTTTATTATAGAAATTTTAAGAAGAATTACTAAACCAGTTTTTTTAGTCATCAATAAGATCGATAAATTGCCTAAAGAACAGATATTGGGGAAAATAGATGAATATCGAATGTTATATGATTTTTCAGAAATTATTCCTGTTTCAGCGCGAAAAAAAGATAATATTGAAAGATTACTTCTAGTACTAAAGAAATATCTTCCTGATAATATAAAATACTATAGTGATGATACAATTACTAATAGTAGCGCATCTTTTCTTGTCTCTGAGTTTGTTCGTGAGAAAATTTTAGATTTAACTGAAGAAGAGATTCCCCATTCTGTTACTTGTGTAACAGAAAGCATAATTGAAGAGAATGATATTTTGAGTATATCTGTATTAATAATTGTCGATAGAGAAAATTTAAAGAAAATTATTATTGGTAAAAATGGAAATATGATTAAAGAAATAGGAATAAGAGCACGAAAAGATATTGAAGAATACTTTCATAAAAAAGTTTATTTAGACTTGTATGTAAAGGTTATTTCTAAGTGGCGCGATAAAGAAAAATTTTTAAATATGATTGGATATAGAGATTTTTTGAATAAATAATACTAAAAAGTAACAATATATAACTAGGGTGATAAAATGAACAAAGAAGATCTTTGGTTATTATTTAAAAAGACAGGAAAAATAGAGTATTATTTAAAATATAAAGATCTCTCTAAAGAGAGGGATTAATATGTATAAGAAAATAGAGGGTATTATAGTTAATGAATATCCTTTTGAAGAAGCTAGTAAGATAATAAATATTTTTACAGCGGAAGGAATAGTTGGTGTTATAGCAAAAGGCTCTAAAAGAATAAAGAGTCCTTTTTTTGGAGTAACTAGTAAGTTTAATTATGGTATATTTAATATTATTTATAAAGAAAATGGTCTTTCAAAATTAGTTGATACAGAGATTATAAAAGATTATCGAAGTATAAAAAAAAATATTAAAAAGATTGGCTTTGTAACTTATATTACTGAACTTACGGTGCAAGTATATCGTCATGAAAGTAATAGAAATATTTATGATTTATATATGGCGAGTTTAGATAAGATAAATGAAGATTATGATCCCGCTATTGTGACTAGTATTTTAGAATTAAAATTACTTGATTATTTAGGCGTTAAACCAATTCTTGATGAATGTTATTCTTGTCGGCAGAAAGCTAACATTGTTACAATATCGAGTTACCGAGGTGGTCTTATTTGTAAAAATTGCTATCGAAATGAAAAAATTGTTTCAACTAAAACAATTAATTTAATTAGAATGCTTTACTATGTGGATATTGCTAAAATTACTAAACTTGACATTTCAAAAGAAGTGAAAAGTGAAATCGAAGAATTTATAAATGATTACTATAATCGATATTCGGGAATATATTTAAAAAGTAAAATATTATTAGAGAGTATTAAATAGGATATATTAGAGGTGATTTTGTGACTTCTTTAAAGTATATTTTGATACCTATGGCGGTAATTATTTTGTCACAGACTTTGAAATTTATTATTTATTTTATAAGATCAGGGAAGATAGATATAATTAGGTTTTTGGATGGGATGGGAGGAATGCCAAGTTCACATTCTAGTTTTGTTACTAGTATAACAACTCTGATATATTTAAATTATGGATTATTTTCCCCTTTGTTTGCTATTTGTTTAGTTTTTTCTTTAGTTACTATATATGATGCAATGGGCATAAGATATGAGAGCGGCAAACAGGCTCAAGTACTTAATAAGATTACGAAAGGAAACTTGAAGGAAAGTTTAGGTCATAAACCAATTGAAGTTTTGGTTGGAGTGATATTTGGTATTGTTATGGCTGTTATATTTGATATGGTAATATAAAAATAACAGTTCATATTTTTAATATTTAAGATTAATTTATTTAGAACTGTTACTTTTGATAATAGTTATTAATTTGGCTATCCTATATAGCCATTTGTTTATTATTAAGTCATAATTTCCTAAATACTCATATACTCTACCACCAAAACCTAGTTTGAAGTTGGCAGTACTGCTATTGATAGTACTTATTTTACCAAAATTGAATATCTTGTAGCCAGATTCAAGATGCTTTTTAATTATTTCCCATTTTATTAAGTGTGAAGAGTAAAAACTTGCTAATTCTTTATTATAGCCTTCTTCTAAGAAATATATTTCTCTATTGTTTTTTATAATAACAATAGCACCCATGAGAATTTCTTTAGAATATTTACTATAGATATTTGTGGCTTTAATTATTTCGTTATTGTATGTGGTTATAAGTTGATCAGATAACATCTTCTTTCTAATAAATGATATACTTTTTTTAATATTGATATTTTGCATAATACTATTTAATTTATCATTTTTTAGTTCTTCTTCTTTTAACAAGAAACGATAATTATTTATATATTGTTCAGGATTTAATTTGGCTAAATATATTTCAGCTTTATTATTTTTAGTGGTGAAGCTAGCAAGATATTTTTTTATTTTTTCAATTGAAGATGCAGGGAGCAAGCTTGTGAGGATGTCTATATTATTACTTTTATCTTGATAGATAGAAATTGAGCGACGAAGTGCAACTTTGATATTCTTTTTAGTATTTTGATTGAACATTTTGTATGTTTCTTCGGGTGTTTTTTCTGTTTCTAGTACTACTTTTTTATGAGTATTTTTTTCAGATTTGGTATATCCTAACTCGTCTAATAGTTTAATGGTGTTTGTATCGAAATATAATAGTTCGCCATTTTTGGCAAAAATTTTGTATATTGAATTATTGTTTAAAGTTAAATAAATAAATTTTCTTTTTTTCAATTCTTCTTTAAGTATAGTTGTAAAATTTCTAAATAACTCTTCGTTTTCATAGTCAATAAGAAAACCACCGGGTATATAACCAATTTTAAATTTACCAAAGGGCTTAATTAAGATGAGAGTAGCGGCCATCAAAGTGCTATTTTCTTCGTTTATGAAACCTAAAAATAAGCTTTCATAGTTTGGCTTGGTCTTTGCAAATTCAACTGTTTGGAAGTAATTTCTTGAACTATGTAGGGCAGAATAGTTTTTAAATTGTGTTTCAGTTAGTTCAATTATTTTCATATTCTTCCTCCTCTTATAAAATTATAGCATATTTGAAATTAAAATGAAAGTAAAAAGTTTTAATATTGTTGCGCCAAATTTAAAATTATGATATACTGAATATATAAATAAAATAGAGAGAGTGATAAGATGAGTTTACGCAAGAAAGAATTAGCTCGTCTAGATGCATATTTTCGAGCAGCTAATTATTTATCAGTAGGTCAGCTTTATTTACTTGATAATCCTTTACTTAAAGAACCATTAAAATGGGAACATATTAAGAAAAAAATAGTCGGACACTGGGGGACAGTACCTGGTCAAAATTTTATTTATACACATTTGAATAGGATTATTAAGAATAACAATTTGAATATGATGTATATTTCTGGCCCTGGTCATGGTGGTAATTCATTTATTGCAAATGTTTATTTAGAAGGCACTTATAGTGAATTCTATCCAGATATATCAGAAAATGAAATGGGAATGAAAAAACTTTTTAAACAATTTTCTTTTCCTGGTGGTGTTTCATCACATGTGTCACCTGAAGTACCTGGAAGTATTAATGAGGGGGGAGAATTAGGGTACAGTTTGGCTCATGCTTTTGGAGCTGTTTTTGATAATCCTGATTTGATAGCTACTTGTGTTATTGGTGATGGCGAGTTTGAAACAGGGCCATTGGCTACTAGTTTACATTCTAATAAGTTTTTAAATCCTAAAGTTGATGGAGCTGTATTGCCAATTATTCATTTAAATGGTTATAAAATAAGTAATCCTACTATTCTTTCAAGAATTAGTGAAGATGAACTAGCCTCATTACTTTGGGGATATGGGTGGAAACCATATTTAGTAGCGGCACCTACAAAAATGGAATTGCATCAAAAGATGGCTAAAACTTTGGACATAATAATTAAGGAAATAAAAAGGATTCAGGATAGAGCTCGAAATAAGGAAGTAACAGAGTATGTAAGATGGCCTTTAATTGTTCTTAAGACGCCTAAAGGATGGACAGGGCCTAAATTTGTTGATGGTAAAAAAATCGAGGGCACTTTTCGTAGTCATCAAGTACCATTGACAATGGATAGTCAGGAGCATTTGAATTTATTAGAAAAATGGCTTAAAAGTTACAAACCAGAAGAACTTTTTGATAATAATGGGACACTTAAATCTTATATTAGAGAAATAATCCCACAGGGAAAATATCGAATGGGAGCTAATGTCTGTGCTAATGGTGGACTTCTTCTTAAAGAATTAAAAATTCCTGATTTTAGAAAATATGCTGTAGACGTTAAAAGACCAGGATGTGTAGAAAAGGAAGATATGCGCGTACTTGGAACTTTTATTAGGGATATTATAAAAGAAAACCCTAGCAACTTTCGTGGTTTTGGTCCTGATGAGACAATGAGTAATAGATTATCGTCAGTATTTGATGTTACTAATAGATCTTGGTATGCTAAAATAAAGGATAATGATGAATATTTAAGTCATGATGGTAGAATTATGGATGCGTATCTTAGTGAACACGTCTGTGAGGGGTGGCTCGAGGGTTATTTACTTACAGGACGGCATGGTTTTTTTGCTAGTTATGAAGCATTTATTCGAATTGTCGATTCGATGGCTAGTCAGCATGCTAAATGGTTAAAAGTTTCTAAAGAGCTTTCGTGGCGTAAAGATATCGCCTCATTAAATTATATTTTGAGTTCTAATGTTTGGCAACAAGACCATAATGGGTATACTCATCAAGATCCTGGTTTTATTGATCATTTAGCTAATAAGAAAGCCGATATTGTAAGAATTTATTTACCACCTGATTCAAATTGTCTTCTTTCCTGTTTTGACCATATAATTAGAACAAAAAATTATATTAATGTCATTGTAGCTTCCAAACATAATAGACCGCAGTGGCTTAGCATGGAAGAAGCTATTACTCACTGCGCTAATGGGCTCGGACGTTGGGAATTTGTTAGTAATGATAAGACAGGAGTAGATGTTATTTTGGTTAGTGCTGGTGATGCTCCGACTCTTGAAAATATTGCAGCCGTATCGATTTTAAGAAAGTATTTACCAGATATAAGAGTACGATTTATTAATGTTGTCGATCTTATGAAATTGCAGCCTAGTAGTAGGCATCCACACGGGATATCCGATACGGAATACAATAAGTTATTTACTATTGATAAACCTATTATTTTCAACTATCATGGCTATCCTACTTTGATACATGAACTTACTTATGAAAGAGTTAATAAGAATTTATCGGTTCATGGTTATATAGAAGAGGGAACTATTACAACTGCTTTTGATATGCGTGTGAAAAATAAAATAGATCGTTATCATATCGTCATAGATATTATTAGACATATTGACATTGGTAAATCGAAAGAAGGAAAAAAGATAATTAAAATAATGGAAGAAAAACTTAAATATCATGACGAATACATAAAAGAGTATGGAATTGATATGGAAGAAATTAGAAATTTCAAATGGGAGTAGGTGATTTTAATGGAAAAATTGAAAGAAGAATACGATCGTTATTTTGAGTTATTAAAAGCTCGTGAATTTTTTTTGAATATTCTTCTTACTGCTAAAGTAGAAAATAAGGAATATAAAGAAAAAGTAAAAAAAGTTGAAGAGGAATTGGCTCATTACGATACTGTTCTAATTGAAAAATTTGGTAAATATTTAAAAACTGGAGATCAAGAACTTAAAGATTTTTTTAGTAGTAAAGTTACGACTTTAAAAGTAGGTTATACACGTGTTAATGTTAGAAAAAAAGCAAAAGAAGAACATACTTCTACTAATGGTTCTGTTGATCCCAATGTATCGGTAGAAAGTAGTAATGGCCTGCCACCTCTACCTCCTGATTGGAAGGAGTATCGAAAAGTGGATCAAAATTATGAACCGATGATTGATTCACATGATGCTTTTATTCAGCTTATGGAAAGAAAAAAGGTTCAAATTATACCTTTAGTGGAGGTATCGTTTTCTCGTAGACCCCAAAGAATTAAAAAGAAAATTAAAGTCAAGACTGTAAAGAAAGAAGAGCTATCTAAAAAGAGAAAAAAGTTAGCCAATCTTGATAAAAACCTTCTCTTATTTCATGAAAAAGCTTCTTATCAAATTGTAGGTCATGATGTTAATTTTCGCGATAATACTTGCCATAAGATTAATGAAAAACATGGTAGAGTTTGTGGCATACCTAAATCATCAGCTAGAGAAATTAAAAACCTTTTTGTAAATGAAGAAGAGCGTAAAGAATTAAAAAACCAAATTTCTGAAGTGAAAGTAAGAAAACGTGCACTTAAAGGGACTAATAAAGGTTATGTTATGATGGGAATGTTGACGACAGGGATAGTTATTATAATTGCTGCAACAATATTTATGATAATTAATAACGCTTTAAATCATTAGGAGGGTAAGATGCAAAATTTTAATGTTGTTAATGAAAATAGTGAATTTAAAATGGGAAGTGCTATATCGGTTTTTAAACTTCCTAATGACGAAAGAAAAATTCTTCTTTTTTCGGTAGAGGAACTTGACGATAGTGATGATGCTAGTTTACAAGTTGCGTATTTAAATACCGATGAAGAAGGGTATGATTATTTAGTTCCTATTGATAATAGTGATACTTTTAAAAAAGCTATGATGGTTGTAAAGGATATAATGAGGGGGGGTAAATAATGAATAACTTTAAGATTGTTAATGAAGATGGCATCGAGGAAGAAGCAGAGATACTTACGGCATTTTCTTATAATGATAATAAGTATGTTCTCTATACAATTGATGAAAATGAAGAAAATGCCAGTATTTTAGTATCAAAACTTATAAGTGATCAGCATGAACAAGAAAAAGTTTCTCTTGTTGATATCGATGACGATATTGAAAGAGAAAAAGTTAAAAAGATTGCAGAAGAAATTTTAGATGGTTTGAAATGATAAAAAACAATTATTCTACATGAATTATTTTCTTTTAGCATATTTTATTTTATTATAATTATTATGTCGGATGCTATTTTACAAAAAGATAATAAAACGATTGACAAAATATTGAGAATTATGATAAAATATATATGCTTTTATGAAACGGCGAGATAGCTCAGTTGGTTAGAGC
>JAGHHB010000034.1 GCA_017887885.1 Bacilli bacterium
AATATGTAAGAAGAAATAATATGGTTAGTGAGTTAGAAAATGATTAAGTTTTTTCTTTATTTACTTGTTATACCATTAGTTATTTTTGCGGTAGATAGTATTAATATAAATAATATATTTAAAAAAATAAGTTTTATCAAGCTAAATTATTATATATTATATTGGTTTTCTCTTTATCTTATTTAATGGTTAATTTTTTATATGATTTTATTTCGTTAGATAAAAAATAAAGTTTACAACAGTTGGCATGAATGTTCAAAAAAGTGTAATTTCAATTGAAACTACACTTTTTCAAACGTTATAAAAGAAAAAAATTAACAAATTTAATAAAATATGATATATTATTAATTGTCAAAGAACTTTTGTTCCACGACGAAAAGACAGAATATGCATCATTTTTTAAAACATAGTGCACAATCTGTTTGATTTTTATAGTATGGCAATTTATTTGTCGATTTGATATTTATAGTGTGTTGACTATAAATATTTTTTTATTTTATTTAATTGAACTTGATCAGGTTCAATATAATACATATTTAACATATTAAGTATTTTTTCATCGCATAAAAATAACATAGCTTTGAATGGACAATTATAATTAAGTGAATCTCTACATAAACTGTTAATATGATTAGCAATAATTAAACAATCTTTTTGTGTTAAATTTTTAAATGTTGTTTTCTTTGGTAATACATATCTTATAAATTCGTGATTTTTTTCAATTCCACCTTTTTGCCATGATGCACCTGGATCACAATAAAATACTTTCGAAATTTGTTCTCCTGTTTTATGATTACATTCTATATTTAATACATCATAAAATTCATGTCCGTTGTCAGTAAGAATTACTTGAAATAATTTTTTATAATCATCTGCTAATAATGTTTGTTGTAAATATTCAAATATTTTAGTAACTTCACCAGTAGTTTGGCTTTCTAATAAAAACATAAGCATGAAATTTGATTTTCTCCAAAAAAGGGTAAGAATACATTTTGAATCTGTTTTTAATCCTTCAACAGTATCCATTTCTACAATGTTTAAATTTTTACTTGTATATTCAATAAAAGTCTTTATATGTTCTACCGATTAATATTTCTTTTTCTTGTCTAGTGCTTCTTTTTTATTTTTTCTTTTCTTATGTTTCACAATTCTAGGGAAATCTAATGGTCCAAATTCAAATACACCAGCATTAATGTAATTGTAAAAGGAAGCTTTAGAAAAGTTTAAAACTTCAGAATGATTAATATATAAATGATTTGTAGTTTGTCCTTTTTTTACAAGAGGAGTAATAACATTGTTTATATTATATATTTCTTCTTCAGTTAAATTTATTCCTTGTCTACAACTACTGATTAATTCTTTATACGAATCATTAGCTTTTCTGGCATAGTAAGTCCATCTTTTCTTTCTACATCCACTTCTTGATTTACAACCATTACATACATAAGGCGTTTTAGATAATTTTTCACAAGATAAATCTTTATTAAAATTAGTATTATAGTTATTAAAGTTACTTGGTTCAGAATAAATTTTATTTCTATCTATCACTCTTAAGATGGTAGAGTGCGATCTATTCAATTCTGTTGCTATTTGATTAACACTTTTTCTGAAATTTAAACCATCTTCAATATTTTTTCTTTCTTCATAAGAGAGATGACAATAATTTGTCATAATAATATTCCTCCTTCAAATGACAAATAAATTGCTTGATATATATTATAAAGCATTATAAAACTAAATGCACAACTATTGTGCACTTTCAAATTTAACTTACAATAATGAGGAATAACAAATTGGCTTTATCAAGGTACTTTGTGAGAAGTATCTTTTATGTTATAATATAAATGTATATGTGGGGTGTTTTGGTGTGCTAGTTATTTTTGAAGGATTAGACAATTGCGGTAAAACTACATTAGTACAAATGATAAAAGATTATTATTTAAAATTAGGAATAGATGCAGAAATTTCAAAAGAATTTGAAACTAATATAGGTAAAGAACTAAAGAAAATGGCAAAAGAAGGGACTTTAGATCCTATTTTAAAAGTATATTTGTTTGCAACTGATAGATATATAAGAATGAAAAATATAAATCAAGAAGTTTTGAAAAATAAAATAATGCTATTCGATCGTTATGTTCCATCTGCTCTTGCGTATCGTATGGCAGAAGGTGTTGATAAAAATTGGATAACTAATATTAATTCAGTTTTTCCGAAAGCTGATATAGGATTTTTTATTGATATAACACCAAATGAATCTGTTAACAGAAATACCCATACAAAGTTTAATATAAAAGCAACCTCTGAACATTTAGGAAAGGTTAGAAACGCATATTTATCTATTCTTGATGAAAATAATTTGATTTATATTAATGGAATGCAACCGATTGAAAATGTATTTGGTGAAGTTATTGAAAAAATAGAGGAGTTTAGAAAAAGGAATGAAAGAAGATTTTAATAGTTTATTGGAAAATTTAAAAAAGTGTGAAATTTGTAAAGAAAAATTTGGATTCCAACCTCATCCTATCTTTTTAGGAAATGTTAATTCTAAAATAGTTCAAATTAGCCAGGCACCATCTGCTACTGTTCACGAAACATTAAAACCTTTTACAGACCAAAGTGGAAAAAAATTAAAATATGAATGGTATAAGATTGATGATGAAACGTTTTATAATCCAGATAATTTTTATATTGCAGCTCTTGCGCATTGTTATCCTGGAAAAGATAAAAATGGTAACGATAGAATGCCACCAAAAGTTTGTTATGAAACTTGGATAAAAAAAGAACTAAAATATATAAATAATAAGCTTTATATAATAATTGGTGCAAAATCAGCAAAAGTGTTTTTTCCAAATGAAAATTTTAATGAATTAATTTTTAAGAACAATTATATTAATGAGAAATTAGCAATCGTATTACCACATCCATCTCCACTTAATATAAAATGGTTTAAAGATCATCCTGAATTTACTGAAAAAAGAATCTTTGAAATAAGAAAGATAATAAATAAAGTATTGGAGGAAGAATAAAATGATAGATTTAAAACAAATGCAAAAAGATGTTTATCAAAATAAACTAGATAAGGGATTTAATGTGACAGATATTAATAAAGAATTTTGTTTAACATATGGTGAAGTTGCTGAGGCGTATGAAGCTTGGCGTAAGAAGAAAGATGATATTGGTGAAGAAATAGCTGATGTTGTGATTTATCTACTAGGATTGTCTGAAATTTTAAATATTGATTTAGAAAGTGAACTTTTAAAGAAAATAAACAAAAATAGACACAGAAAATATAAAATAATTGATGGCGTAAATACGCGAGTTAAGGAATATGAAGAAAAATAATATATATTTGGCTACAAATTTGTATAGTTTTTTTGATAGAAAAACATCTGTAGTTATGTATAATAGCATTTTAAATAGTAAAAAATTCGGTAACGATAACATATATTTACCATTTAAAGACAGTAATATGAAAGTTAGTACAGTTGGAAATGTTGCTAAAAATATTTTTGAAGCAGATATAAAATCTTTAAATAATACCGATGTCTTCATAACTAGACTTGATGGAACTTCTTATGATGCTGGTGTTGGATTTGAAATTGGATATTGCCTCGCAAAAAGGGGGCCACTTTATATTTTTAATACTGATTTCTATCAAAATAAATTATCAAGTAATACTAAATATAAGTTATCTCCTATTATGGATAAAGTTGCTAATATATTTAAATATGAATATATAAATGATAGTGAGTTGACATATGATGGGGAATTGGATTTTAATATTAAAATGTTTTTTAAATTTGTTTCTGAAAAAATAGATAATACAAAAGAAAAAATATATGAATACACTAAGTGTGATAAGAAATTCGATATTTTTATAGATTTTTCAGGTATGAAATATGAATGGAATAAAATAATAGTTGATAAAATAACTAAAATATTAGATGAAAATAGTATTATTTATTGGATTAGTAATAGATATTTACCAGGATATTCGGTCGATATAGATTTAAAAAACTTAAAAAATAGTAAGATTTATTTAACGTGTTATGATGAAAATGAACCAGACATTGATTCTAGTATTTTACAATGGTTCGCCTACTATAATAAATTAAATATTATTAGCTATGAATCAAATCCTGTTAAATATTATGTTGAAGGAAAACATGAATTTGGCGTCACCTTAATGTTAGAACAGTCATGTACTAAACTAACAAGAAGTGTGGATGAAACTATAAATGAGATAATTAATAATATAAAATATAATTGATACCACAAAGGTGTCTTTTTTAGTATAATTTAAAGATTGGAGGTAGATAAATGAATTTGAATTATGCAATATTTAGAATTGAACCAATATATACCTTAAATGACCTAGCACAAATTGGATCACATAATAAAAGAGAAAAGAAAGCTTATAATTCTAATCCAAATATAAAAATAGAATTAAGCAAAGATAATATTGAACTTGCACCTTAACAGAAAGGAGGTGTTTTCTTATGGCTTCAAAAGGTCAAAAATTTATTAAATACACAGACGAATTTGTAAATGAAATAGTTAATCAAATGAACAATGGTATAACAGCTTATAAGCTTGCCAAATCAAATAACATTCCACTATATACTGTAAAAAATTGGAAAAGAAGATATATAAATCATCCTGAATTATATCCTAATATTGCTACAAAAAGAGGAAGAAAAAAAGAATCTGAGTTGACTAAGGAAGATTGGCAAGAGAGATATGAAATACTAAAAAAATACTGGGCCTTTCTCAAGGTACAACGTGAGAAAAAGTAACATTTATAAATCTATATAGAGATAATTATAAACTTGCTAACATGTGTGTCGTACTTAATATAAGCCTTAAGACTTATTATAAGTATAGAAATAAGGAAGATCCTGATTATTATGATTATTTAATAATAAAAGAAATTTTTGATGATTCTAAAGGTACATATGGATATCGTAGGATAGTTGAAGGTCTTATCCAAAAATATGGTGTAATTATGAATGAAAAGAAGGTATTAAGAATAATGAAAAAATATAATTTAATGGCTGAATATATAAGAAAAGCAAAGAAAAAACATAAAAACGAAAGGATTGAAGAAAACATCAAGCCCAATTTACTAAAAAGAAATTTCACAACTGATTCTCCAAACAAAGTGTGGGATACTGATATAACATATTTAATTTTTAAAGGAGCAAGAACATATTTATCTACAATAATTGATTTATATGACAGGCATGTAATTTCATATAAAATATCTAAACATAATGATAATAAATTAGTAATGGATACTTTAAATGAAGCAGTAGTAAAAGAAAAAGATGTACATGGATTGATCATTCATAGTGATCAAGGGTCCCAATATACATCTAATTAGTACAAAGCAATTTGTGAATCAAACGGAATAACTATTTCAATGGCTAGGAAAGGAACTCCGATAGATGACTCTCCAATAGAAAGTTGGCATTCACTTTTAAAAAAGGAAACTTTGTACAATAACAATATTACATCTTTACAAGAATATATTCAACTTGTAGAAGAATGAATAATATTCTATAACACTAAAAGATTAAAGTAAAAAGTTAAACAAAAGAGAAAAACTTACACAAAAAGAGAAAAATGAATTTTCTCTTTTTAATT
>JAGHHB010000035.1 GCA_017887885.1 Bacilli bacterium
ACTTTGTAAAGTCTATTTCAAATATCTTATTTTTATCTCTGGAATATAATCATTATCAAAAAAGATATTATTTAATTCCTTTTTATCATAGACAATAACAAGAGAGTTGTTCTCAATATACATTTCTATTATATTATCAAATTCTCGAACTATTCTATCGACATAATCTTTCTTTTGACTTTCAATATCACTCTTTGTTAAAGTAATATTTGTATTCCTATCAATTACCACTTGATTATTAGAAATAAGAACATCTTCTTCAAAAATCTTTTCTGAAAGATACTCTTTACTATAATCATATTTTTTTAATAAATAATCATTGTTTAAAACTTCTTCATTAGCTAAATCAATATTCAACGTTATAACATATTTTTTAATATTATTTTCGAAAATATTCTGATCGAGAAAAAAATCTAACTCATAAAAAACCGATAAGATACTACCATTTATTTGTGCTTTAATATTGCTATTAACGGTATTAACAGGTATATAACTATCATCAGCAGCCATTTCTTCATAATAAGCATCTATATAACTAATTAATTCTTCCTCTTTAGTAATAAAATCCTTTACATCATCATTACTTATATTTTTAATATTTACTTTCGACACATTTATACTACCATATACATCATTATAATCATTAAAAACCATTGCCTTTGTTTCAATATAATCTTTAACATTATAAGTCACTACTTTTCTATCTTCTAATTTTCCATATCCTTGCTTATCGAACATAACATAAAGTCCTAAACCAGACAATAAAAGGACCACTGCCGAAAGCACCACTAACATTTTTGACGTACGATTACTCATAATTACCTTCTTTCAAACCTATTATAATATATTTTTAATATTTTGAAAAGACCCAAAAAAATCTATCTCGAAAGATAGACATATTCCCTTTTGGTCTCCAAAAGTTCTCCATTACTTTGAACAATAACTAGAGTAGCTAAAATAAGAAGCAAATAAAAAACTATCACTCCTCGATTATTCTTTACAAAATCCATATCTATCATCTCCTTACAACATTTATTTTAACACATACTTATGTTCGTGTCAAGACGAAAGGCGAATATTTGTTTGACATTTGACATCTTATATGTTATATTATAAAAGAAAGGAGTTAATAAATGCTTAAAGAAAAAAAATTAACTAATAAGCAAAAAGATATTCTAACATACATTAAAAAATTTTCAGCTGAAAAAAAATATCCTCCTTCTATTAGAGAAATCGCCGCTAATTTTAACTTAAGTTCGCCTGCTACTGCTCACGTTCATGTCAACAAATTAATAGAAAAAGGGTACCTAAAAAGAGGGGCTGGAAGTAACCATCTATTAGAATTATTAGTTCCTAACGAATTCGAAAAAGAAAATGACGAAGTTATAACGGTTCCATTACTCGGAAAAGTAACTGCGGGCAATCCTATTGAGGCAATCGAAGTTCCAAATGAAGTAATCAGCCTACCAGCATATCTCCTTCCCAAGAAAAAAGAAATATTTACAATTAGAGTCGAGGGAGATAGTATGATCAATGCTGGTATCTATAATAACGATATTGTAATCGTCGAAAGGACTAATACTGCTCAAAACGGAGATATTGTTGTGGCTATGGACGAAGAAAACCAGGTTACCATTAAAAGATTTTTTCGTGAAAATGACTACATTAGACTTCAACCAGAAAATGACTATATGCTTCCTATTATTTTAAAAAAAGCAAGCATTTTAGGAAAAGCTATCGGATTATATCGAAAATTTTAAAAATATTTTGGCTAACTAATAAAAATAATTATTAAAAGAGATTGTTTTTCCAATCTCTTTTAATAATTAATATCTAATAATCTATAAAAATTAATTCTAAATATATGTATTTTAAAACTAAATTAACTTCTCTTCTTTTTTCTTATAGACAATAATATTAGGAATCATTACCTTACTAATTGTACTAGTCTCATAACCTGTTTGTGGTGGCATAATTTCAACATCACCTGTACCTACATTTTTATCATAATAATAAGTAACATAAATAGTTCCATCAATATATTTGCCTGTTTCATTACCCTCAACAGTAATTAATTTATAACCTTCAATATCTTTGGCTTCAGTTTGATATTCTTCGCCAACAATGCCTGATGAAATTTCGCTATCCGCTAGAATATTTCCTTCAGTATCTACATACCCACTTACTACTTCACCATAAATAACTTCTCTTTCTAATTTGAAAGACATCATAAAACCAAAATTCATATCCATAAAAACATTTGTTGTCTTTGGTCCACTTAAATACATTTCGAAACTTCTTAAACTTTTTAAATCTCCACTTTCAATATTTCCAAGATCATTTTGAAAAACTTTCTCAAAAATATCATTTTCCCCACGCATATAAGCACCAATTGTATATGTGCTATCTAAATCATTATAAGTAATCATGTTGCCATCTACATCACTTTCTGGTGTAATAAACAAACATTCATTGTAAAACCAATTATAACCAAGTTCATTAACTTCGCTATTAGTTTCACGATTTTGGAAACGGTTTCCACTTAAAATTTTTAGTATTGATGTTTGTGATAGATCTTCTAATTTAGTGGCACTAGAACCATCAATAGCATTAAAATAATCTAGATAATATTTATTTAAGTCAGAAATTCCTCCTTCGTATCCTTGAGCAATTAATTCTTGTCCTAATACTTCGTCAGTCATAATCTTCTGACAAGCTAAACTACCATTTGATATATTACTTTTTATACTACAACCTTGATATTTATCATTGACAAACTCTTCTGAATTTTTAAATAGTGATATAATAGCTGCATTAGACGTTCTATTAATCGAATATGATGCCCTAATCTTTGAACCATCAAATGCAACAGCATCCTTAATATATTTACCTAATGCTTGCCCATTAACATATTGATACCAAACTTCTTCTCCATATAGAGGGTATTCTTCGTTAAATTCACTATCAAAAGTTAATGTATCGATAGTTAGAGAATCTTTTAAATAATGATATTCATAATCTGAATTATTAATAACTTCTATCTTGAATGGTGCATTAGCTCCTGGTACATAAGATCCCTCTAAAGTAGTCATCAAATCTTCTACTATATTAAAATAAACTTCTTCTCCAGCAAAATCTTCAGGTATTACATAAATAATTTTACTTTCTTCTTCATTAAAACTTACTTCTATTCCCTCTGTTGTCTTTTGGTATTCATTTCTACTAGCGGCATATTTAGTTATTGTATTAGCTAAAACATTAGTAGGAACTATAGCAACTACCGCTAGTAATAACATTGCTATTACAACAAATTTGTTTACAATCTTTTTCATATCTATTCTCCTTTTCTTTTCCAAAGTGAAGGAAGAAATATTAATATTCCTCTCATCACAAAGTCTATCATTATTATGTATATTTTTACTAATCAATATACAATTAATTTATCTTCTTTTTTATCTAAAAATATCATTCTTGGTTCTATAAGAAGCTCAAATACCATTTATATAATTTATTTCTTCCTTTTGAGTAACGGTAAGAGCTAAAAGATACCACTAAACTATTTACTGTATATTAGTTTTATTTTTTCGTTATGTAGAACACTATTTCCCGCTAAAAATATAATGCATTCTTAACTCTTATAGTTTTCTTTATTATCTCCACCCCCCTAAATAAATTATTAAAGCAGAAGAGACATCAAATCGAAAGATAAATCTTTCTATATTTTCTTAATTATTTTTCTTGATTAATTTTAGTGTTCTAGAACCACTAATATAAACCAAAACCATCTTAACACCGGAATATAATCAGATGTCCCCTTTGTTTGGTTACATATAATATATTCTTTTCAATATTTTGTCAAGAAAAAAATTACTCTTTTGTATTTTTTTATTACAAAGAGTAATTTTTATTCTATTTTATAAAATATCCATTTAATACTGGAGGAAAATCAAATATATATCGTGGGTTAAAAGTATAACCACTAAAATCACTAGTATGATATCCTTCAGTGATGGCAAAATGTAGATGAGCACCATTTGTACACCTATCATAACCACCATTTTTATAAGATGTCGAATCCCCACCTACAGTTCCAATAACTGAATTATTATCGACAGTTTCTCCGACATTAACCTTAATATCTAATAAGTGCCCATAAATTGTCGTATATTTTTTATTATTAACCAAATGATATATAAAAACAATATTTCCTCCACAAGTAGATTTCCTAATAACAGAAGCTACTACCCCATAGCCAGCCGCATAGACATTATTTCCTTCTGCATTGCAAGCTAAATCTATTCCCATATGAATATTATTTTTACTAATCTCATAATCACTAGATACACACCCCTTCATAAGAGGATAATTGAGGTTATAAATATTTTTCATATTTAAACAAAAAGATAAATCTAAATACCTATCACATCCCATATTTTCATAGATACTAATTTCTTCTACTAAAGAAGCAATATCTTCATCTAAAGTGGTAGTAAGATCATTTGCACTACTTTCTCCACTAGCTCTAATAATATTTTCGATTTCTAAATAATTATTTCTCTGATTATTTAATTTTTCTATTTTTTTATCTAAAATGGCTTTCTTATCATTTAATTGGCTTAAAGAAGAATTTAATGTATTAAGAAGATTATTATTATATTCCACTAACTGTTTGATTATCATCCATCGGTAAATCAATTCAGAATAACTACTCGAATCCAGAATATAATTAAGACTTGTATTTTCACCACTAGAAGTCTGCAACAAAATAAGCATATTATTTACTTCTTTTTGGATTTTTTCTATTTCTTCCTCTTTTTTGATAATATCACTATTAATCTTATTAATTTCTTCGTTTAAAGAATTGATTATCAATTGCATATTTAAACCGTCTGCAAATAAAATTTCTCTATCTTCTTCACTCAAGATGCCAACAATTTCTTTACTATAATTTAAATCATCTAATTTTTTATATAAATCATCCAAAGTTTTTGAAAAAACATTTTTTAGTGGAAAAAAAATTAGTATTATAAAAAAGATCAGCTTTTTCATATTTCTCCCCCCAATTAACGCCATTTATTCTAACTTAAAATAGAAACTTTGTCAATTTACATTCTTCCATTTAGATGTATAATTATCCATAAAAGTTTACAATATTTTAAAGCGTATAATAAAGTGTAAACAAAAAAGCTATTTTAACAATAGCTTTAAAGATGCTTTTATTTGATCTTCTAAAGATAACGTTCCATCAATCTTATCAATAATCTTTTTAACATCGCTTTGTTTATATCCAAGGCCAATTAGAGCTTCTAAAAGTTCAGCCGAATGATCTTCTCTTGCAAATAGCCCCGTACTTATAACATTTAGTTTTCCTTTTAAATCTAAAATCATTTGCCGTGCTACTTTATCACCAATTTTAGGAAATTTTTTTAAATAATTTATATTTTCTGTTTCGATAGCTTCCTCAATCAATTTTGTCGAACCAGTAGCTAACATAGGCAGAGCCATTTTAGGACCAAGCCCTTTTACTGAAATTAATTTTAAAAATAATTCTTTTTCATTTTTAGACTTAAATCCATATAATGAGTATTCATCTTCCCTTATGTTAGAATATGTATAGACTGTATATTCTTTATTTAAAACAAAACCATACGAGTTAGGCACGAAGATAAGATAACCAATTCCATTATTATCAATAATAATATAATTAGGTTCAATCTCTTTGACAGTTCCAGTAATATATCCATACATATTATTTCATATCCTTTACATCTTTACTGGTTACTTTTTTAAACATCTGATCATCTAAAGTTTTTACCATATTATCTCGCTTATGAATCTTATCTATTGATTCTTTAATCATTATTCCAAGTAGTTCACGATAATCAATATTTTTATCGTCAAATAAATGGTGACAAAAGAAATTAGGAATAGTATTAATCTCATTAATATATAGTTTTTTCTTTCTAATATCATAAATATAATCAATTCGGGCAACTCCTGATAATGCAAGAGCCTTATAGGCTTTTTTACTAGTTTTCTCTATTTCTTCAGTAAGTGCTTTACTTATATCAGCAGGGTAAGTTCTCTTATAATTATCATCACTGTCGCTATCTTTATGATACTTATCATAATAATCGCAAACGCCATCTTTCTCAATTCTTTCAATAACTGAACCGATTAGTTTTCCCTTACTAGCAAGAACGGCCATATTATATTCATTTCTTACTTCAATATATTCCTCAACTAAAATTCTCTCATCCTTCAACATTACTTTTTCAATTGAAGACTCTAGTTCTTCTTTGCGGTTAACTACTTCAATACCAATACTACTACCAAGCCTTGCGGGCTTAACAATTAGTGGATACGATAATTTATCTATTTCTTTAAATATATCCTCTTTGTCCATCTGATAATCATCACTTGTAAAATGAACAAAATCAGTAACAGGAAGACCATTAGAAGCAAGAATTTGTTTAGCAAAAACTTTATCCTGCCCAACTGCTGAAGCAAATATATCGCTTCCAACATAAGGAATACCCAAAGTTTCTAAATAGCCAACAATACTACCATCTTCTGCAGCCTTACCATGTACCATTGGAAAAACAAGATGTATTTCTTTATATTCTCTTTTAATTATTCCAGTAGTCTGCAAAATAAACTTTCCCTTTTTATTTATCAAATTTACTTTTATTGCATATCTATTAATTAGGTTAAAGTCTTTATAACTATCAATATGCCTTAACATTCCTCCTGTATACATTGTAAAATCTTTTGCTATATATATAGGAACCACTTCATATCGTTCTTTATCAATATTATCCATTGCTTGAACCGCTGTCAAAATAGATAATTCATGTTCTAAACTTCTCCCACCAAAAATTACACCAATACTTAATTTCATTCTTAACACCTCTAGCTATATTGTACCAGATTTCCAATAAAAAATCTATATTTTTATATTCCAACCTTATCATTAATATAATCTTCTAATAACAAAGAAGAAACTGTAAGAACTCTATTAAAAGCCACTAGTTTATCCTGATATTCCTGATAATCTTTCTTGCTCTTAAGAATCTTAAGCTTCTCTTCTATTATTTTATCTACTTGATTATAGTCTTCATTTTGCTGATATTCTAAATTAGTAGCCTTCTTCTGTAAACTCTTAATTTCTGCAATTAATTGTTTAATTTCTTCATTTTTATCAAGTATAGCTACCATCTCTTGATATTCCCTATATTCATTAGACCTATTAATGCTATTAAATAATTCTTCTATCTTATTTTCAATCAACCTTAATTACTCCCTCCATCGACCAAGTCTTGACCTCCGTTATCAAAACTGGAACGATCTTTCCGACATAAGATAAATCAGCTTCAACATTGACTAACTTCATTGTATCAGTATAACCCATCACTTTATTATTTTTTTCGGATGGTCCTTCAATCAGAACAGGAACTGTTTTATATAAATACTTTTGATTAGCTTCTCTGGCATATCTATTGACAATTTGATTAAGTGTGTGAAGCCTTGCTTCTTTTTCTTCTAATGATATCTCATCTTTAATAAGTGCTGCTGGAGTTCCGTTTCTTGGAGAGTAAATAAAAGTATATGCTAAATCATATTTCAGCTCATTATATATTTCCAATGTCTTCTTAAAATCATCAGCTGTCTCATTTGGAAAACCAACAATTATATCCGTCGTTATACTGACTCCAGGTATTTTCTTTTTTAATTTATAAAATAAACTTTTATATTCATCTATCGTATATCTTCTGTTCATTTTTTTCAAAATATTATCCGATCCACTTTGAATAGGAAGATGAATATAAGGCATTATATTATCATATTTAGCAATTATCTCGATCATATCGTCAGAAAAGTCCCAAGGATGCGACGTAACAAACCGAATTCTTTCAATTCCTGTTTTAGAAACATCTTCAAGTAAATTAGCCATTGTATAGTTACTATTTAAATCCTTCCCATAAGCTGTTACATTCTGCCCTAATAAAGTGACTTCCTTATAGCCATCATTTTTTAATACTTCCACTTCTTTAATAATATCTTTAGGTAACCTACTTCTTTGCTTTCCTCTTGTATAAGGAACTATACAATACGAGCAAAATTTATCACAACCATATTGAATATTGACCCAAGCTTTATATTTAGAGTCCCGTTTAACAGGAAGATTCTCTATAACGTCTCCTTCTGCCGAATACACTGAAATTTCTTGTTTTTTATCTCTTATTACTTTTTCTAAAACTAAAGGCAATTCATAAATATTATGAGTACCAATAACAACATCTATCCACGGATATTTTTTATATATCAAATTAACAATTGTTTCCTCTTGAGCCATACAACCACATAGTATTGTTATTAACTGTTTATTTTTTTCTTTTAGATGCTTAATTCTCCCTAAAATACCAATAACTTTATTATGAGCATTTTCTCTAATAGCACAAGTATTTAATATAATAATATCACTTGTTTCATAATTTTCTCCTCTAGAGTACCCAAGTTCTTCCATAATGCCACTTATATTTTCACTATCATGAACATTCATTTGGCAACCATAAGTAAGTATAGAATAACTCTTACCATAGCCAATATTCATTATTCGCTCAGGAATATTATATCTATCATACAAAATATTAACCTTATTTGATGTTCTTTTTCTCGCCTCTTTTAAATCAGGAAAATTCATCTTATCACTCCTTCCGATCCTCTAACTTTCTTTTTCGCGATAGTTGTTTTTTATATGCTTCTTCAAATAAATGAATTTCACTTTTTCTTTCATTAATTCTCTCTACAACTTCTTCAGTAAATTCATGTAAATATGGTAGGTTATTTCCATCGAAAACTTGCAAATGCGTCAAATATTGATTAAAACTATCGGCAAAGCGTCTTCCACTACTAGTTGAATGCGAATAAAAACCAAATCCTAACCCCTGATGACCTTCATTTACTGTTCCATAGCAAGCCGTTAAATACATTTGTTTTAATGTCTCTATTGATTCATCCAAATCTTGAGAAACCATTTCACTACTCGATCTTGCCAAAACAGTATCGATAGCCTTTTTTATTTCTTTCATCTTATCTATATTTCTTGCTGTTTTATGATTTCGAAAAATATAGATTAAGCCTCTTTTACTAAAATAATAAGGCGCTGTACTATTAACAAGAATCATTGACTCTTGAATAATATTAGCGGATATAGATCTATCAGCAAACATACTATGATGATGTACAGCTGAAACTTTTATCATATTTTCTATTCTACGGTATTCTTCTTTACTCTTGTTCCTTTTCTTTAAAAGATCGGCCATCATATAAATTTTCCCTAACATTTCTAGTGTTTCGCCATCTATACCAACTTGTTTATTAACCTGCCTATAACTTAATCTACTGCGAACATTAATAATCCCCTTAATTATCTCTAAACTATCAATATCAACTTCATAACGAGGATCTAATAAATACTTGTAAATAATAACATTCCTATCAACATTAGGAAGAAGCGAACAGATATTTTTAGAAATATATGGATGATATAAATCAATTACTTTATCCGGTAAATATATTGTTTCAACTCTCTTTAAAGCTTCATAAAAAGTTTTCGATTTAAAAGGAACAATAGAAGGAATATCCGTTATTGCAACATAAAAAGAATATGTTCCATCTTTATTTGGTTTTAAGCAAATAGCATCATCCAAACATTCAGCTTCCTCGCCATCAATGGTAATAAAGTCTCCTTTTATAAAAGACCTGCCATTTCTATCAAAAGAAAACTGCATTATCTCTTGATAAATACTATCATGAATCTGCGAGGAAATATGATACTTCCGTTCTAATTCCGTTAGATCTATCTGACTTATTTCTAACATTTTTCTTTTTATATCTAAAACATGCCTTTTAAAATTATTTTCTAATACCTCCATATACTGACTTTCTTTTATTACCACTGCGTTTATCTTCTCCAAGAAAATAATTATGATTTCTTGAAAATATTTTATTTCTTCAAGATTTGTCTCATCCAAATCTGCAAAATACTTTAGAACATTATAAAATAGATCGTGCCCCGTATTATCTTTAATATTTAAAAAATCTTTATTCGCTTTCAAAATAAAATTAACAATATCTACATTTCTTTGTTTAAAGATCCAATCATAATATATAGAATATGAATTATCCTTTTCACTAGCCTTTATTTTTTCACTAATTTTTCTATTCAAATCTATTAATCGAAATTTGAAACTACGGAAAATAAAATCGACATTCTTAATTTTATCTTTCGATAACTGATTATTGGCTCTAGTTATCATAGAACGTATTATTTTGTAATATTTTATATCCTGTTCTAAAACAATTATTTCTATATTAGATAAAATTAAATCTATTTCTCTTATAGATTTATTTAAAAAAGAGTCATTAAAAATTTTAAATATTTCTTCCATAGTTTTTTCATAATTTAAGTTTAACAAACGATTAAGAGAAGTCCAATCTATTTGATCAGTAAGTAAGATTCTTTCCAATTCCTGCATTCTTTTTCTCTCAATTTCTCTTATAATCACTTAAAATATTTAAAAATGCTTCGCTAGGAATTTCTACTTTACCAATTGTTTTCATCTTCTTTTTTCCTTCTTTTTGCTTATCTAACAATTTTCTCTTTCTAGTAATATCTCCACCATAACATTTAGCCAAAACGTCTTTCCTCATCGCTTTAATATCACTTCTAGCTATCACTTTACTGCCGATAACAGCTTGCACTGGAACTTCAAACATCTGTCTTGGAATTATATTTTTAAGATTATCCACTATTCTTCTTCCTCGATCATAGGCAAAATCTTTATGAACAATAAAAGATAAAGCATCGACAACTTCTCCATTTAAAAGAATATCCATTTTAACCAAATCGCTAACTTTATAACCAATTATCTCATAATCAAAAGAAGCAAACCCTTTCGTCGATGATTTTAATCTATCAAAAAAATCGTAAACTATTTCGGATAAGGGAAGTTCATAATGAATATTAACTCTCGTCTTATCAATATAATCCGTACTTTTATATATTCCTCTTTTATCTTGACATAATTCCATAATCGATCCTATATACGATGTTGGAACTAGTATATTGGTAAATATATATGGCTCTTTGATTTCTTTTATCCTAACCTTATCTGGCATCATACTAGGATTATCAATAAATATTGTACTACCATCAGTTAAACTTATTTCATAATTAACTGATGGTGTCGTTGCAATAATAGCAATTCCAAACTCTCTTTCTATTCTTTCAGATATAATATCCAAATGAAGTAAACCTAAAAATCCCATTCGAAAACCAAAACCCAACGTACTAGATGACTCGGCTTCAAAAGTAAGAGCTGCATCATTTAATTTTAATTTTTGAATTGCCTCTTTTAAATTAGGATATTTAGAAGATTCAACTGGATATATCCCACAATAGACCATCGGTTTCATTGCTTTATATCCTGGAAGAGGAAAAGATGCTGGGTCATCCATAGCGGTAATTGTATCACCAACTTTGACAGACTCTAATGATTTAATAGAAGCCGTAATAAAGCCAACCTCTCCTGCTCCTAATAAATTAACTTCTTTCTCAAAAGGAGTATGATAGCCTAACGATACAACATCAAAGCTCTCACCAGTTTCCATAAATTTTATTTTTGTTTTTTTATCTAACTTCCCAGACATAACTCTTACTAAAATTACTACTCCACGATAAGCGTCAAAATAACTATCAAAGATCAAACATTTTAATTTTTCTTCATTATTTTTAGGTGGAGGAATCCTTTCAATTATAGCTTCTACTAGTTCTTCAATCCCTTCACCTGTTTTAGCGGATACTTTAATTATTTCATCTTTAGTAAAGCCAAAAGTATCAAATAATTCTCTTTCTACTTTCGTAATGTCGGCACTCGGTAAATCAATTTTATTAATAACAGGTATTATTTCTAAATTATTATCTAAAGCCAAATAAACATTAGCAAGAGTTTGAGCTTCTATACCTTGTGTTGCATCAACAACCAAAATAGCCCCCTCGCAAGATGCTAAACTCCTCGACACTTCATAGCTAAAATCAACATGACCTGGAGTATCTATTAAATTCAAAATATAACCATTATACTCTAATCTGACGGTATTTAATTTTATCGTTATACCTCTTTCTCTTTCAATATCCATATTATCTAATAATTGATCTCGCATTTGTCTTTTATCAATAGCACCAGTAAACTCTAAAAGGCGATCAGCTAAAGTACTTTTCCCATGATCAATATGTGCTATTATGCTAAAATTTCTAATTTTGCTTATTTCTTCCATTATACTCACTGCCTTTAATAAAATTATAACAGAAAACATATTAAAAAAAAAGAAGAAAATTAAATTTCTCTCTTATTTTATCCAAATAATTCCGGATCGACAAATCTCATTATTATCGAGATAATAACTAAAGCAATCAATATAAATAAGTAAAAAGAAAAAGGTGTATCATCATTATAAAAATCTTTCCCTTCTTTATAAATTTTATTACACGTATCATTACTTCGCGAATAAGATTTTTCATATTTTTCGCATTTAGAATTATCCCCACTCACATAGCACTTATGCTTTTTGCAATAGTATTTGCAGCCACTTACTTTACCTTTAGCTTTCTTGTTTTCATCCAAATTCTTACAACTAGAACATGTCATTTTCTAATTAAATATCCTTTCCTAAATTTACATTATTAAAATCAAATGTTCCAAAATCTTCAATAAACTGATTTAAAGCTTTATTTGTCGAAAAAGTGTCCATTATTGTCCTTAATTCTTCTTCAGATATCTCATCATAATTAATACTATTACTAGTATCAAGTGGCTCTATTATAGCATTATCTTTATTTGTAACAGTTAGTTCGATAACATCACCATTAGTAGAATTTTCAATACTAATTTTAGTAATAACAGCCTCTTCAGTTTTATTTATAGTTATCTTTCCACTATAAGAGTATTCAAAATTATAATTATATCTATAACTATCTTTTCCTTCACTAAAAATAGTTAATTCTTCTTCACCTTTCATAACTTCTAATCCCACAAATTGCATGCGATTCGTATACAATATCACTCTAACATCTTCATATATTTTACTATCGATGTTATCATATGCCTCATTAAGAGAATTCCTAATTTCCTGTATGTCCTTTCCACTTAAAGAGGCATAACTATTTACAAAATCTTCATCTTTTGACAGTAACTCTATAAAGTTTCGTTCTATTTCTTGGCAGTTTTCTTTAGTTAATTCTAAAGTGGTTTTTACTACTTTACGTCCTTCTAATACGTCTTTTGAAGTAGTAAAGTATTCTTCTTTTAAAGCTTTATTTAAACTGTTTCTAATACTAGAAATAAGTATCTTATAGTCATCTTCTTTTATATTTTGAAATATTTTTTCTATATCATCAATGTTATCATATTTTATATATTTATCATATAAATTATTTAAATAAAAATAAAAATCATTGTTGGAAATATACAAATTAATATCAAATAAATTATCATTATCATAATTAGATTTAATATTATAATTAGCAAGCTTATTTCCATAATCAATATCATAACTAATAGAAAAATCAGCCTTATTTAATAATTGAAATACTTCGGTACTAGAACCTGTACCGTTAATTTTAAAAGATACTTCTCCATTTAAATGATCATTACTAGTAATATTAGCTTCCAAATAATCAAAAACGTCATCAATTAATAACCTAAAGTTATTTTTATTATTTAAAACTTTATAGAAAATAACGCCAATACTTCCCGCAATAACTACTAAAATAATAATTAATATTCCAATATTAATCTTTTTAGACTTCAAATTCGTCTTTTTTGTTTCATCCATATCTATCCACTCCAAATACATTATAATTATATCATCATTTAAGTAAATAGTAAACAAAAAAAAATGCCTCTTATTTTAAAAGCATCCTTTTAAATCAATTCTTTTTTCTATTTATTCCCATCATAGAAGCTAGCATTGAGTCCACTATCAATCCTAAAAAGTAAATAGCATTTCTAAAATTTAACGATTTCAAAAATAAATTAATAAGAAGAAAAACAATAATCCACAACAAACCATATTTTAAACCTTCAATATATCCCTTTTTAGTAGCACCTCTTCCAATTTTATAACTTCCAATAAATATCCCTATAATTGGAATAAAAATCTCCACTACTTTTAGAACTATTCCATTTAAAACATTAAAATAATTAAAAATAGTAACCAAAATAATACTTCCCATTATAATACCAATAGTCCAAACAGAACTCTTTAAATAATTAATTAACATAATTTCACCCAATTAATAATATGCCTCTGTATAAAAAAGTATACTATCGAACATAATGATAATGGTGATCAAAATGACAATAGTAATGTTAAGAACAGTATTCTTTTATTTTTTTATCTTTATAATATACAGAATAATGGGTAAAAGAGAAGTCGGTCAACTTAGTATTATTGATTTAATTGTATCTTTATTAATAGCGGAGCTTACCGTAATTAGCATTGAAAATTATGATAAATCTCTCCTCTATTCATTAATCCCCATAATCATATTGGTCTTACTCCAATGTATCCTATCATATTTTAGCTTAAAAAAACCTAAGTTTAGAATCTTTCTCGATGGAAATCCTTCTGTTATTATTAAAAATGGAAAAATAAATTATAGTGAGATGTTAAAGCAAAGATATAATCTCGATGACCTTTTAGTTCAGCTTAGAGATAAAGGATATCGAAGTATCGAAGAAGTAGAATATGCTATATTAGAAAGTAATGGAACTTTATCCGTTTTTCCATACAATAACGAAAAAAGCCCTCTTCCTCTTCCAATAATACTAGATGGAGATATTCAAGAGGATACTATTAAACACCTCAAAAAAGATAAAAAATGGGTTTACAATTTTTTAGATAAGAAAAATATTAAAATAGAAGATGTCTTCTTTGCATTCTATAAAGATAAAAATATTTTTATTATTAAGAATGATGACTTACTATAAAATGTGGTACTTTTTTCTTATATCTCTCATAAATTATTGTGAGGGGTGATATCTTTTGTCAGCATATAAAGAAATAGTAACAAAGGCAGTCGTTGGTAAAGGTAAAAAATATTATCGTAATACTTACACCGTCAACACCGAAACTAAACCTAATACGGTGCTTGGATGTTGGGTAATAAATCATAAATTTTCTGGTCAAGAAATTGATGGAAAAATTGAAATTGATGGTTCCTTCGATGTAAATTTATGGTATTCCTATGATAACGATACAAAAACTTCTGTTATAACCAAAAACATACCATATAAAGAAGTTGTAACAGTGTCCCAAAAAGAAACAACAGATTCTAGTAGTAAAGATATTATAGTAAGGAGTTTAAAACAACCTAGTTGTATATCTGCAAAAGAAAATGGAAATGCTATCAATATTGAAATAGAAAAAGAATTAGGTGTAGAAATTGTAGGTGATACTAAAGTAAAAATAGCTATCGAGGAAGATGAAGAGCCATGGGATGAAATACCTGAAGAGGTTACAGAAGAAGTCGAAAATGAAATTACTGATAATATTGATCCTGACTATATTAAAGAAGAAAAATAATCTTCTTTTTTTCTTTCCAGATCAAACACATTATAAATATAACTATAAATTCATCGAAATTACAATTTTTAGTTGACTTTTTACTTTTACTATAATATAATTAACTAGAAAACGGAAAGAAGATTTATATTTATCTCACCTGACTGACAAATAGTAAGTAGGTAAAAAAGCTGACTTAAATACTTAAATGTAAATAACAATCTTAATAGCTTTTATATGGATAAATGAATACTTCTTCGGTATTCATTTTTTTGGAGGTGTTAGCTATAGCTACTTTAAAAGATAATCTTATCAATGAACAAATAAAATGCAAGGAAGTAATGGTAATTGGGCCTAATGGTGAACAATTAGGAATCAAAACAAGACAGGATGCTTTAACTTTAGCGGGTTATGCAGGCTTTGATTTAGTCCTTATGAATGAAAATAGTAATCCCCCAGTATGTAAAATTATGGATTATAACAAATTTAAATACGAAAAAAAGAAAAAAACTAAAGAAGCCCAAAAAAAACAACGCGAAACACAAGTCGAAACTAAAGAATATCGCTTATCAGTCAATATTGATATTCATGATTTTGATACGCGAGTAAATAATGCTAAAAAATCACTAGAAAAAGGTAATAAAATTAAAGCCAGTATTAGATTTAAAGGAAGACAAATTGCACATCCTGAACTTGCCCGTGATGTTCTAGATAGATTTTATGAAAAAGTTAGTAATATTGCAGACATAGAAGCAAAACCTAAAATTGAAGGGAAAACTATGTTCATGCTACTTACACCTAAAAAATAAAAGGAGGATATTATGACTAAACTTAAGAAGAATAAAATGAAGACACATAAAGGAACTAAAAAAGTCCTAAATATTAGGCAAAGTGGATCAATTAGTAAATCAAGGCAAGGGGTATTACACAACACAGGAAAAAATTCTGCTGCACGAGCTAGCAATAAGAAAAAAAATACTAGTTTAAGTAAATCAGATTACAAAAGAATTAAAGATTTAATATAGGAGGCAAAAATGACAAGAGTTAAAGGCGGCACAATTGCACGTGCTAGAAGAAAAAAAGTATTAAAAGAAGCAAAAGGCTATTTTGGTAGCAAACATAGATTATATAAGACTGCTCACGAGCAAGTAATGCATTCTGGAGTCTACGCATTTAGAGATAGAAAACAAAACAAGCGTAACTTTCGAAAATTATGGATTACAAGAATAAATGCTGGTTGTAGAGAAAATGATATTTCTTATTCTAAATTTATTAATGGCATAAATAAAGCTGGTATTACAGTAAATAGAAAAATGCTTAGCGAACTTGCTATTGATAATCCAAAAGCATTTTCTGATTTAGTTATTATTGCTAAAGATGCTTTAAATGGAAAAGCTTATACTCCAAAGACTACTTCCACAACAAAAGAAAAAACTTCTAATTCAGAAACAAAAAAAACTACTACTAAAAAGCAGACTAGTACAGTAAAAAAAGACGAAGCAAAGTAAGATGCTTCTTTTTATGTTATTTAAAAAGAACACGACTTCTTAAATATTCTCTCATTATATAATTAAAGAAAAAATTAAGTTTATAAAATTTCATAAACTTAATTTTTCTTTTAATAATTTCAAACGTGTTTGTATGCGCTCTTTACCAAGTAATTTCATAATTACATACAAATCAGGAGTCATACACTTTGAAGTAATAGCAACTCTAAGAACTGTCGAAATATCCGCTACACTACCTTTATATTCATGAGGATTAATTTTATATTCTTTCATATTACTTGCATAACCAAGATCATCTGTAAGTTCTTTTATTTTATTAAACCAGTTATCCTTATCAGAAACGTCAAAATAATTATCCATATAAACATCTAAAATATGTATAATTTCTTGTTTTTCACTAATATTTCCCCACTCATAATCACTAGGATTATATAACTCATCATACATATAAAATATTTGCTCCTTAATTTCAGAGTAATTAGCATAATCTTTACGAGGTTTCTTTTGCTCTCTTTCAATATTTAAGATATCAAGAGTATAATTTTTATATTTCACTATCAAATTATAAAAATAATTGTCAAATTCCAAAGCCCAAGCACACAATCCCCTATAAACTTCCTCTTTAGATAATCTGCTAATATAGTTGCGCGATATATTTAGAAGTTTTTCGACATCAAATAGAGAACCACTCATACTCATCTTTTTAAAATTAAATGTAAAATCATCAATTCCTTTATCAATATTTTGGTTTAGCCATTCTTCAAAATTAGAATTAGCAAGAGTCATAAGATACAATTTGACAGCTTCAGCTGGGATACCTCGCTCATGATAATAACTAACTGCAGCTTCCGGATCTTTTCTTTTAGATAACTTTCTTCTTGTACCATCTTCATCTATCTTCATAACTAAACCCAAATGAGCATAGCGAGGTGCTTTAAATTTGAGCATTTCAAATAGTTGTAAATGAACAGGAGTACTACTTAACCATTCTTCACCACGTAAAATATGAGTCGTTCGCATTAAATGATCATCAATTACATGGGCAAAATGATAGACAGGAATACCATCACTTTTTACTAAAATAACATCGATATCGTTTTCTGGAAAGACCATCTTTCCTCTTACTAGATCATTAAATTCTATTTTCTTGTTAAAGTTTCCCGGTGATTTCAATCTAATTACATATTTTTCACCATTTTTGATTCTGCGATAAGCTTCATCGATACTTAAATAACGACATTTAGCAAAGCTACCATAATATCCTATTCTTTCTTTGTTTTTCTCTTGTCTATCTCTAATATTCTCTAATTCTTTTTCGGTACAAAAACAAGGATAAGCTAAATCATTTTCGATCATATATTTAGCATAAGTATCATATATCTCTTTTCGTCTTGTCTGAACATAAGGACCATATTTTCCTTTTTCTTCTGATTCTGAAACGACACCTTCATCAATTTGAATATCAAAATTGACAAGATCATCGATAATTCCTTGAATACCATTTTCTACTTTTCTCTTTCCATCTGTATCTTCGATTCGAAGAAAAAATATTCCCCTTGTATCTTTAGGAACTTTCGCTGCTACTAGTGCCGTAAGTAGGCTTCCCATATGAACAAAACCAGTTGGTGAAGGAGCAAACCTAGATACTACAGCCCCTTCTGGCAATTTTCTTTCAGGATATTTTTTTTCATAATCGCATGGACTTTTCGTAATATTAGGATACATTAAGTTAGCTAAATCTTTATTTGTTATCATTTTTTCCTCCTACAATATATTTTTATCTCTAATAATCTTTCCCTCTTTTAGGTATCCATAATATTCATAAAACATTAATTAAAATATAATAGTTATGAAAGGAGTATTGATTAATATGTACGGATATGGATGTGGATACCCAGCTTATTATGGATGTGGCGGTAATTGGTCTTGGATCATTATCATTGTTCTCATAATATTTTTTATCTTATTTTGTGATAACCGAAATAACCGCTGCTGCAACAACAATTGCTGCTAAAAAGCAAATTATTTAAAAGAAAACCCTTAAGAATAAGGGTCAAGATTCTATTTGGTTGCCTCGGTTAGATTCGAACTAACGCCTGCCAGAGTCAGAGTCTGGTGCCTTACCGCTTGGCTACGAGGCAATAACAATATAATTATATCATCAAGAAAGCAGATATTCAAGAGTAAAATCGTAATTTTTCTATTATTTTTTCAAACAAAAAACGTGAAAATTTCGTATAAAAATAGACAATTAATAAAAATACTTACATCCTAATTCAATATAAAATTGAATTAGGATTTTATGTATTAACTATTTCTCAATAAATAAAAATAGACGAAGTATCTTTTCTACTTGGTCTATTTTATCACAATA
>JAGHHB010000005.1 GCA_017887885.1 Bacilli bacterium
AATTATCAAGACTAGTAATATCTGTATTTCTAACAAATAAAACGGTATCGTCTTTAGTAATTTCAATAGTTCCATCAGATAGGTATAATAACTCGATATTTAAACTATTATTTCGTTTCTTCTCACCCCTAACAACTCTAGTTATTGTCTTTTGATTTATAACACCATTTTCATTAACACCATAAGTATTATCAATTGGAAATACTCTTAAATATCTACCGTCATCATATTTTATAAGAGCAGTCTTATCAGAGTAAAAACTTACTTTACCTCCTACAAAAGATGTTTCTTTTAATCTTAAAACAACTCCAGCATTATTAGAAGATATTGTCTCACTTTCAAAAATTTTATTTGCATATTCATTTGTTATAGGAGTACCATTTATAATAAAACTATCCTCACTATTTGAATCAACAAATGATACAACTACACCATTCGATTCATGTTCAACAACTTTTGACTCATTTAAATTTGATATAGCTAAATCGAAGGCTATTAGAAAAATTGTAAAAGATAGTATCATCGATATAACAAAAAGTAATCTTCCATTTCGAAGAAAGAAAAGAATAAAGGCAGAATGTTTTTTTCTTTCTTCTTCCACCGTTATTTGCTGATCTTTAATTTTTTTTACATGAAATATATTTGTTTTCTTCATCGGAATATCACCTTCTTACTACTTTTACATTACTTTTCCTATGCTTTTTTCTAATATTTTTACCAAGTTTTACTATATCATAAGAAAGTACTGCCAAACATGGAATCAACACGATAATTATTAATCCACCTTTAGTGGCCAAAAGGTCTTGAATATAACCTAATTTAGGAATTTTAAATATTACTTTTCCAATTATGTTATAATCTTGGACAAGAGCAGTGTCCTCAACTTTATTGTTATCTCCTTTAGTTTTAAAGTTATACTTTCCTGTTGTTGAATCGTAAAATTTGTCCACTATTCTATGTGTTACCACAACGCCAGAAAGACGATCATCTGATGATAAGAAGGTTATAATATCATTTATTTCCAATTCTTCTGGATCATACTTTTTAGTTACTACAACATCTTTTACTTTTATTTCTGGTAACATGGAACCAGTTAATACCACATAGGCATTATATTTAGGAGGCGTATTATCGCCTTTAGCAGCTCTTATTTTGATGTCCGCTACATAGACAAGTAAAGTACATCCCACTAATAGTAACCATATAAAGATGGCATAAGATATAACACTAGATATAAATTTTAAAGGTTTAATTCTTTCCTTTATTATTTTTACTTTATAATGTCTAACTCCAAAATAACTTTTTTTATCTTCCGAATTTTGGTTCATCATATACACTCCCATATTTTATTCTAAAATAATTATACATTAATTTTATAAAGATTACAATAAAATTTTTCTGAAAAATTTGACAAAAGAACAATTGTTTGGTAGAATTATATTTGTAATGGGGCTGCTTTTTGGCTTCGACGTAAGTATTAGTATTTAACTAGCAAGACGAATTTCTTTGCGTCAGTAAGATAAATTAAATATAACTGGAAACAGCTATAAAAATGCTGTTGCTTATGCCTAATTTTTAAGGTAGCAACAGGTTCTATTAATTCTTTGTCTGCGAGAATTAAATAGGACTTATAAAGCAGACTATATTATGATTTTAGTTTAGACTTCATAACGAATTATCTTAAACTAGTAAATGTATACGATTGTGAGTTTTCTGTACATTTTACGAATTGTCATAACTCAATAATCTTGTAGAAGGTTAAATTACTGTATTTGCGGACAGGGGTTCGAATCCCCTCAGCTCCACCAAATAATATTTAATTCCTTGTTTTATAAAAATCTTTTATTAGTAAAAAAGAAAGCTGTTTTAAAATATGTTATGGGTGATTAGCTCAGCTGGTTAGAGCGCTTGCTTGACGTGCAAGAGGTCATAGGTTCGAATCCTATATTGCCCACCAAATTGATAGAAAACTCGAACTTTTCAAATTTAATTTTTTAGTTCGAGTTTTAATATACCTCAAAATATATTAAAATAGTTATGGAAAAAGATTAATCTTAAAATTGTGTCAGGAGATTTTAATGAAACAGGAAATAATAAAATCAGAATTAGAAGTAAATGATAATAAAATTAAAGTTATAACTATAGATAATAAAGAGTTTATATCACTAACAGATTTAGCAAGATATGCAAATCCAGAAGAGCCAAAATACCGATACAAACTTGGATGAGAAATAAAGATGTTATTTTTTATCTAGGTTTATGGGAAAAATTAAATAATGAAAATTTCAAAGGTCATAAATTCACAACCTTTGAAAACTTAGCGGGAAAAAATAGTTTTTATATGTCATCACAAAATGGATTAAAGAAACGAATACTATTGGAATTATTTCAAAATCGGGAAATAATGGCGGAACATATGCAAGAAGTGATATTGCTTTAGAATTTGCTAGTTAGCTATCCCCAGAATTTAAATTATATGTTTGAAATAACAGCTAAAGAATGGAAAAAAAATAATTCTAATTTAAAAGGATACATAAGGGATTATACAGATTTAAAACATTTATTGTAATTTAGAAAATACAAATACAGAATTAATTAATGATAATATTCCACAAAAAGAAAGATTAATAAAATTAAATAATTCTGCTATAAGACAAATGAAACTTTTAGAAAATGATAAAACAATTAAAGAATTAGAGACTTTAAATAAAAATCTAATAGATATTAAATAATTTAAAAAACGAGAAACGGCTCGTGATAAAAGGGGGGGTATCAATAAAAGTGTATTGACTAAATTATAAATATAACTATAATATAAGTTAATTTGAATGGTTTATTTCGCAGAAGGAAAAATACCATACACAACTTTTACATTACTCCCACTCGATTAGCTAAATTTCTTCTCATTATATTATAAGAGTCTTAAAATAAATATCTAAAGAAATAAATTTTTAATGTTTTTAGAGGGCATAAGTACATGTACATCATGATCAATCTGAATATGATATTTACCACTAAAATCATCTAAAGCTTCTCCATCAATACATAGAGGTTTCTTTATCGGGCTATTAAAATTTATTTGTAAATTATCTGTTTTATAAAAATAAAAGCCTGGTATTTTACTAGCATCATATAACGTAAAAAAATATAATGTTTTAATAATATCTTTTAATTTAGTGATGTTACACATTAATACTTCAAATCTATTATCATTTAATTTAATGTCTTTATAAAAATTATTTATTCCCGCTACACGATTAGCATTAGTAATAAGAGCAAAAGAAAATAAGCCTCGATATTCCTCACCATCGATGATATAGCTAACATCGTATAATTTTATTTTACGAAAAAAGTCTTTTATGCCCTCTTTGATATATGCTAAATGACCCAATCTTTTCTTTAAGTTTCTTGGTGTCTCATAGGGAATATTCATAAACTTCCCAAATCCAGCTGAATAAACAAAGGGTCTATTATTAATAGTACATATATCTATCTTTCTAATCTCCCCATTTAAAGCTAATTTTAGATTTTGAAGGATATTTTTACCATATCCCCACATGGCTCCTATATCATTGGTAGTTCCCGAAGGTAAATGGCAAAGGACAAGACGTTTTTTTCTTTTAAAATTTCCCGTCATAACCTCATTGAAGGTTCCATCTCCGCCGATAGATATTAATAAATCTACATCATCACATTCGCTTACAATATCTATTGCATGTCCTTTATATTCAGTTTCTTTTATTATTGTGTTATAATCATGTTCTTCTAATATTTTTTTTATTTTAGGTAATACTTCTTCTTTATTATATTTTCCAGAATTAGGATTATATACTACCATACACCTTTTCATGTTATCACCTGTTTATATTTTATCATATGAAAAAGAAAAAAGGAATATTTTTAGATTCCATTTCTATTTTTTATCCTCTTTATTAGATTTTACATGAGGGTTAATATGATAATGCTTTCGTACCAATTCTTCAATCTCATCTAGAATTTTAATATTTTCTTTTAAGAATAGTTTGGCATTTTCTTTTCCTTGTCCAATTTTATTTCCCTTATAGGCAAACCAAGCACCACTTTTTTCTACTATGCCTATTTCTACTGCTAGATCTAAAATTTCTCCCTCTTTTGATACACCTTCTCCATACATAATATCAACAATTGCTGTTTTAAAAGGTGGAGCAACCTTATTTTTTACAACTTTAATAGTGGTCTTATTGCCAATTACATCGGAACCTTGCTTTAACTGTTCACCTCTTCTAATATCTAAACGTACGGATGAATAATATTTTAAAGCCTTACCACCAGGAGTTGTTTCGGGATTTCCAAACATCACTCCAACTTTTTCACGAAGCTGATTTATAAAGATAACGATCGTATTAGTTTTATTTATAGATCCAGATAATTTTCTTAATGCTTGACTCATAAGTCTAGCTTGCAGCCCAACATGAGAATCTCCCATTTCGCCATCTATTTCTGCTTGTGGAACTAGCGCTGCAACAGAATCAATAACAATTATTGATACAGCTTCGCTCTTTACTAGTGCATCACATATTTCTAATGCTTGTTCTCCTGTATCGGGCTGTGATAGTAATAATTCATCAATATTAACACCTAAATTATGTGCATAAACAGGATCAAGAGAATGTTCGGCATCAATAAAGGCAGCTCTTCCACCTTTCTTTTGCACTTCGGCAATCGCATGAAGGGCAAACGTTGTCTTACCAGAAGACTCTGGACCATATATTTCGATTATTCTTCCTTTAGGATAGCCACCAACTCCTAAAGCTATATCTAAACTTATTGAACCACTTGGAGAAACTTCTACCTCTTTATGTTCCTGTTCTCCAAGTTTCATAATGGCCCCCTTCCCAAATTGTTTTTCAATATCTGCTAGTACTTGAGCAAGTGCAGAATCTTTTTCTACTACTTTAGTCATAATTTTCTCTCCTTTTGTCTGCTTTCCTTAATTATATTTATATTGTACAATATTTTTTTAATACTGTCAACAGTTTTTGATACATTTGTTCGCCTTTTTTTTAATATGCTTTTTAGCAATAAATAAATGACATAAACTATTATGTCACTTAAATAAACAATTTACATCTCTTTAAAATATGGTTTAGCCATTATATAATATTTTATTGCTGATATAACGGAAAGAATAGCTGCCAGTGCAAGAAGAAAATCAGAAATTCGCAGTGATATCAATTCAAATGGTAAATTATAAAATAATGTCAATGTTATACCAATCATTAGCATAGCTGTTTTTACTTTGGCAATCCCGATTGCCGCAACAACCGCTCCCTTATTTCCTATAACCATTTTTATAGAATCGACGACAATATCACGTATGATTATGACAACTGCTATAATGGTACTTATTTTTCCATTACAAGCTAGTATAATAAGCACGGAATTGGTTAATAATTTATCAGAAATAGCATCAATCATCTTTCCAAAATCTGTTACCATATTGTATTTTCTAGCAATATGGCCATCGATAAAATCGGTAAGAGAAGCAATAATAAATAATATTCCTACAATAATATATTTTAAATCTATAAGAATTTTTCCACCAATTAGAAAAGTAGGAAACTCAAATCCCATCTGATCAAATGGGAAAAGAAGTAATATTATTATAATTAATGATAAGATTATTCTCGATATTGTTATTTTATTAGCGGTATTCATATTATCTCCTTATACTGTAAGTGATATTTTTGTCACTAAAATCGTTCCCTTTATAGTTGCTCAAAACTATATAACCAATTATTATCAAAACTAAAAATATTAAAACTACTATCAATAGTTTTGGTATTTTAAATCTTTTCTTAATTTCTTTGGTATAAGGTGAAACGTTTTTTTTCTCTTCAACTTGTTCTTTTTTGGCATTTTTGATTAAATCGACTGGTATTTTAGAAGTTATATCAAATAAATATTCGTTAAAATCATCTAAAATCTTTTCACTATCTAATCCTAAATATTTTGCATAATCTCTGATAAAATATTTCAAATAGAAGACATCTTTAAAATCTTCTGTTTTACCTTCTTCAATACTTATAATTTGATTCGGTCGCATCTTCAAATCTTCAGCAACTTCTTCAATTGATAGACCATTTTGTTCTCTCTTCTCTCTTAATTTTAGTCCAATATTTTTCATAATTCTCCTTTATAATAATTAATCTTGTAAGCCATGTTCTGTACCTATCGCTAGGCGGTAAATATTTATCTATGATCTTAAAAATCATTTTCTTTTGAATTCATTTCTTCAAAAAGAAATTCCCCTACCATAATTTGGGTTTCTCGCTTGCGGGGTTTACCTCGTTTCACTCTATCTATTTCTAGATAGTTCGTCTCTGTGGCACTTTTATATTTATTTCATCATAGAATTTTTCTTTAGATGAAATAAATGCCGTCAGAAATAATATTTATTCCTGCTTTAGGTTATTTTTTCCCTAAACACAAACACTACTGCCATCTCAGGTCAGTGCGAGCATGGACTTTCCTCTACATTATCATGCAGCATTTACCCAGATAAATTATTGTTGTTCTTTTCCTAAAATTATTTTTTCCAATTGAGAAATTCTCCTTAATAAATCGACATTAGTTATTTCTTTTTCACCTATTTTGGCAGCTTCAATATTTGATTTTAGATTTCTTACTTCATTTCTAAGCTCTTGATTTTCACTCATCAATATTCTTTTGTCTTTTTCAAGATTTTTTATAATATTATTATATTCGTTATAATCTTTAATGATAATATCAAGAAATTTATCAACTTCCTGCAACCTATAACCTCTAGTATCTATTTTAAACTCTTTTTCTAAAATATCTTGCATCGTCAAAGTAATTTTATCCATATACATTTAAACCACCTCTATATTAAAATTATCTCAAAAAAAGAACTTTTTGTCAATTAAAAGAAATCTCCTTTGGTAGTTAATATTTTAACATAAATATATATTTTTGTCAAAATTTCAATTAGGTGTTATTTTAAATTTGAAGTGCAACAAACTTACATTGAAAAACACATGAATAATCTATAATATCTATTCGCAACAAACAGAAAAGAAAATCAATATCATCATTTAACTGAAAAAGATAGAGCTACTATTCAAGCATTAATAGAACAGAAAGATAAAAACGGAAAACGGTTATTTAATAACTCATATGTTGCTAATTATCTTGGTGTTC
>JAGHHB010000036.1 GCA_017887885.1 Bacilli bacterium
GGATAGCAATTAAGATTTGTTATCCAAAAAATGATGACAATAAATTTATTGCTGCCGAAGAAAATGCTATCGAGTTGATAATTGATATTTTAAATAGATATAATTGGGGTATTGATAAAGTTACAAAACATCAAGATTATAATGGTTCTTACTGCCCGCATAAAATATTAGATATGGGATGGGAACATTTTATAAATCGAATTAAATTAAAAAGAATAAAGACAGAATCAAGACCGTTTATTATTGGAGAAATAGTTTATAACAAAGATAATATTTATCTTTGCGAGACAGCAGGATACGGAGGAAAAGAGACAATATTAAGAAAAAATACGAAATCTGTAGTAAAAAAATTTCATTATAATAAAAAACTATACATGGCCTTAGGAGATGATAAAAACTATTATGATATAGCTTGGACATCAGACTTGAACAAATTTATAACTGATTGCGAAACAGAAAATTTAGTAGCTATAGAAGATAAAGAAAAAGTTAAAAAGTTGGAAAACGAAGATATACGACAAATTACTAGTGGGCAAAATAAATTAATTAAATGGATAATAAATTGCATAGATAAAATAAAAAAGAGCATTAAATATTTAATAAAATAATATTTCTAATGCTTCTTTTTTATGATTATAATTATCAATCATTACTTCCCATTGTTCGACATAAAAATCATAAAGAGAAGACTCTATTTCTTTCCTGTTGATATTGCTCTTTTTAGCCACTTGTTCAATATAACTATCAATATTTTCAAATAATAAAAAACAATTAATTGATTTTACGTTACAGATAGACATTTTGTTTAAAAGATCATATAGAATGTCTATTCCTGATTCTTCATTGATAAAATTTCTTTTTAAATCAATATGATTATCTTTAGCAAAAAAACTAATAATTTCTGATCTTTTAGCTAAAAATTTTATATTACTATAAAACCCCCTAATAATAAGTTTTCTAATATTATAGTAAAAATAATCTATAAAATTGTTATCTCCTATATAATTTTTGCATAGAAGATAACTATTTTTAGATTCGTTTTGTAATAATACTCCTACAATATAATCAAAGTTTTCATTTAAAAAATAAAAATCATTTTTAAATTCTGAAATAAAATTTTCAAGTAGTATTAAAAACTGTTCATTGCCTGATAAATGACTTTTTCTAATAAAAGAATTAACATTAACTTTCGTATTGCTTTTAGTTATTTCTTTTATCAATTTATTTAATGATCCATTGTCTAATAATTTAATAATTAAATAGGCATAGACAAAATTGTAATCAAAATTAAAAAGTGTTATTTTTAATTGCTTAATTTTATTTGTATTATTTACTATCATTATTTTTCGACCTTTCCTTACAACTACTTTATGTGATTAATGCACATCCAAAATATAAACTAGTTACATACAATGGGTGTCTGATCACAATTACAAATTAGATTGATAAAAGTTTTTTCACAATCAAAAATTGTAAACTAAATAAATTTCTTAAGTCATAAACCACTAAAGTTGTTGGTTGTTATATTTGTAAAAAAATCATACCATATTATTAAGTGGTGGAGGTAATAAAATGACATTGAGACAGATATTCCGAGAAAATGTTAAGTTTTATAGAAAACGTTTAAATTTATCTCAAGAAAAATTAGCCGAATTATCAAATTTAAGTACCAATTATATTGGCGATATTGAGCGAGCTAATCGTAAGGTGACAATAGATACTATTGAGAAAATTGCTAAAGGTTTAAATGTTGATCCATCACTATTACTAGTAAACCGCCAAAAATAATTTTATATCTATTATAACATATTTTTTGATATGTTATACATTCATAGATATATTTGAGTAAAAAATATTCTTTTATCAATCACCTATAAAAATCATTTTCTTTGTCATTTCTCTTTTAAAGTTAGAATTACCACTAAAGTTGTTGGTTGTTATCTTGGTAAAAAAATCATACCATATTATTAAGTGGTGGAGGTAATAAGATGACATTAAAACACATATTTCGAGAAAATGTTAAGTTTTATAGAAAACAGTTAAATTTGTCTCAAGAAAAATTAGCTGAATTATCAAATTTAAGCACCAATTATATTGGCGATATTGAACGAACCAATCGCAAGGTGACAATAGATACTATTGAGAAAATAGCTAAAGGTTTAAATGTTGACCCATCACTATTACTAGTAAACCGTCAAAAATGATTTTATCTTTATTATAACATATTTTTATGTGAGTGATACACTCACATATTTATTTTGCTAAAAATAAAGTAATAATTATGATAATAGTTAAAATATTACTTAAATTTTAATTGAAAGAATGATTTTTAAATTCATATAGTGAAAAAGTATAATCCCTAGCCAAACGTTCTTTACTTCTCAAAAAATTAATGATAAAATTAAATTAAGAAAGATGGTGGTAGAATGAATTTAAATATGCTAAATAATAATCAAAAAATGGCCGTCGAACATATTAATGGTCCTCTTCTAGTACTTGCTGGAGCGGGTTCTGGCAAAACTAAAGTTTTGACTAATAGAATTGCCTATTTAATTGCTAGTGGTATCGCTCCCGAAAATATTTTAGCAATAACATTCACCAATAAAGCCGCTAAAGAAATGAAAGAAAGAGTTATCAAGTTAATTGGTGCAAATGCCTATAATATTCAAATATCTACTTTTCATTCTTTTGGACTAAAGGTCTTGAAAGAAAATTATTCATTACTTGGTTATGAACGAAATTTTACCATTATCGATAGCGATGATGTTTTAACTATTATAAAGAAGATCTTAAAAGAAGAAAATATGTCTAAAGAACATTATAATCCACGTGATATAAAAAATCGAATAAGTTCGGCTAAAAATGCTATGATGAGTGTAGAAGCTTTTTCCAAAGTTGAATTTGATCATAAAGTAGTAACTGTATATAAAAAATATCTTCAAAAATTAAAGAATGGTAATTCTGTCGATTTTGATGACTTATTAATATTACCAATTAAAATTTTAAGAGACTATCCATATATTCTTGATGAATACCAAGAAAGATATAAATATATTCTTATTGATGAATATCAAGACACAAATGAAGCCCAATATATATTCACTAAACTATTAGCATCTAAACATCATAATATTTTTGTGGTTGGTGATAATGATCAAGCTATTTATGCTTTTAGAGGGGCTAATTATAAGAACATTTTAAATTTTGAGAAGGATTATCCTGAAGCTAGAACTATATTACTCGAAGAGAATTATCGCTCGACCCAGACCATTTTAAATGCCGCTAATTCTGTTATTAAGAATAATAAAGAAAGAAAAGATAAAAATCTTTGGAGTAATAATTCACCTGGTGAAAAAATAGATTATATAGTAGTAACAAATGAAAAAGAAGAGGCTAATTTAGTAGCTACAACGATTAAGGACTTAATAACTTCTGGAGTACAAGAAGAAGATATTGCCGTTTTATATCGAACTAATGCTCAATCAAGAATTATTGAAGAGGAAATGCTCAAAAAGAATATTAAATATCGCGTTGTGGGAAGTTTTTATTTCTATAATCGGAAAGAAATTAAAGATTTATTATGTTATTTGCGATTAATTAGTAATCATAAAGATGATATTAGTTTGTTAAGAATTATTAATGTCCCTCGAAGGGGAATTGGCGAAAAGACAATATCTAATTTAGTGGAAACGGCTTCTATGCAAGCAGTTTCTATTTATGAGGCCATAACAATTGGAAAAGAGTTAAGCTTTAAAAAGATGATTGAAGAGATGACCGAAGCTAGTAAGAAGATGACGATTACAGAACTAGTAGATTTAATTTTAGATAAGAGTGGAATTAAAGAAGAACTAGTTAAATCTAAACAATTAGAAGATGAAATTAGACTCGAAAATCTCAATGAGTTTAAGTCGATTACCAAAAGTTACGAAGAAGAATACGGTTCTGCAACTTTAGAAGATTTCTTGAATGAAATTTCGCTAGTAAGTGATGTAAGCGAGCATCAAGATGGTAGCGACCGAGTAAATTTGATGACTGTCCATTCTGTTAAAGGACTAGAATTCGATTATGTGTTCTTAATTGGCATGGAAGAAGGCATTTTTCCTCATTATAATGCTATTAATGATGGAACAGCTTCTGCTATCGAAGAAGAGCGAAGACTCTGCTATGTTGCGATAACTCGTGCTAAAACAAAATTATATATAACTTCTGCCGAATCGCGCATGTTATTTGGCAATAATAACTACAATTTGCCTAGCAGATTTATCGATGAAATAGATAAAAAATATCTGAATATAAAAGATAATAAAATAGGTTCTAAAGCTATATCAAAAATAAAGAAGGTCATTGACAAAAATGCTGAATATCAGGTAGGAGAAATAATTAAGCATACTGATTTTGGTGAAGGTGTTGTCATTAGCATTGATAAAACTATTTTAACCGTTGCTTTTCCTCATCCTATTGGTATAAAGAAATTAATGAAAGGACACCCTAGCATTACTAAATTATCATAATTTAATGTCGAGGTGAAAAATGAAAAAAATAGTAGTACTTATTTTACTGACAATTTTTCTAACTTTAGAAATATTATTTTTGTACAATAAGAATAACGAATATCGCTCGGCACAAACAGAATTAAGCAAAAAAATAGCTAGTAGTAAATCTTCTGAACTTCTTAAAGAGGAAAAAAAGGATCTTGAAACAAGAATTAAAGAACTCTTTGTTCAAGAAACTGCAAGTCTAGATAATGCTTACGATACTATAGATGAAGAAAAATTAGTTAATGAAAATTTAAATAATGAAATAGTGGCTTTAGAAGATAGTATCAAATTACTTGAAGGAAATCTTACGGAACTTCAACACAAGTATGACAAACTTTTAAAAAAAGAATCAAATAATACTTTTTATATAACTGGTGTAGCTTTTATTAATCAATATCCTGACTATCCAACAGGATGTGAATCAGTATCATTAGCAATACTCTTAAATTACTATGGAATAGACATTTCACCGCTCGATATTATAAATAACTTGCCCAAAGGAAGTTTACCATATAACAAAGATGGGATTACGTACGGTGGCGATCCTGAAAGAGAATTTGTTGGCGATCCTTTGACAACTAATTCTTATGGCATCTATGAGAAACCTCTTGCAGAAATTGCCACCAAATATAAAGATGGAATAATTATAGGAACAGGTATGGATTTTGATCAAATATTGGAAGTTGTAAAACAAGGACGCCCTGTTGTTGTTTGGACCTCGATGAATTTATCGATACCATACATATCAAAATCTTGGATTTATGAGCCAACAGGTGAAAAAATACATTGGAAATCAGGAGAACATGCAGTCGTTGTAATTGGTTATACGGAAAATAAAGTAATAATTTCTGATCCTATTGGTGGTAAAATAAAATATCAGTCCCGTTCTATTTTTGAAGAAAGATACAATTATTTCGGAAAGAAGGCTTTGTATTACTGATGAGAAGAAAATTGCTTAATATTATAGTTCCTTTATTTTTAGTAGTTCTTTTAATTATAGCTTTAGTTTTAACTTGTCAAAACGTTAATTTAAAAAATAAAACTAAAAATTTAGAAAAGGAACTTTCCGAAATTACCCGTTTAAAATCAGAGATTAGTCAATTAGAAGAAATTGAGAATAATTATAATAATATCAAAATAAATAATGATCAATTAAGAATGCACAAAAGTGACTTATTATCAGAAATAAATAGATTAAATTCCAAAATAAACAAATTAGAGAAAGCAATAAATAACTTTAAGTAGTATCTATTTCTAAATATTGGAATATACTATATTGGAGGTAGATATGGATTATAGTATTTTAGTAAACAAAGATAATCCTTTACCACGTGCATCAATTCCGACTGATTTGGTAGATGCAGGAAGTCTTTACAAAGATAATATTAAAATAGATAGAACTGTAAAAGAAGAATTTGATAAATTAAAAACTTTAGCCTCTCAATATGGTTATCATATTGATATTGAAAGCGGCTATCGAGATTATGATTATCAGGAAAAAATATATAATCATCTTCTTGAAGAAAAGGGTTTTAGTTATGCTATTACTAGAATTGCCGAACCAGGAAAATCGGAACATCAGACGGGCTTGGCGATTGATTTCTGCGTTTATGATAATGGAAAGTGTTATATAGAACATGAAATAGAAGATTTACCAGTGACAAAATGGATTCACCAAAATGCCCATCGATATGGTTTTATTTTAAGATATCCTGAAGGTAAAGAAGATATAACAAAATATAGTTATGAACCATGGCATTTAAGATATGTTGGAGATATCGCAAGTTATATTTATAATCATAATCTAACTTTAGAAGAATATAAAAATAGTTTACTTAAATAATAGCAATCTTGTTTCTTATAGCCAAGAAACAAGATTTTATTTTACTAGAAAAGAGTTAAAGAAATAAAATTCCTTTTTAATATAATGATTACTTTGATCTTGACATTTATTATAATAAATGATAATATCATCATATGAACAACAATTCATATATATAGGAGAAAAAAATGTTTGAGTGTAATAATGTAATTCATAAAGATATAGTAGACAGTATCAAAGATAAATTGCTCACAGAAGACAAAATAATAGATATTTCTGAGCTATTTAAAGTATTTTCTGATTCGACAAGGCTAAAAATAATAGCGGCTCTTTTAGAAAATGAACTATGTGTTTGTGATTTAGCGTATTTGATTCATAGTACTCAATCTGCCGTTAGTCATCAGTTACGCATTTTAAAGAGTGCTAAATTAGTAAAATATCGTAAGGTCGGCAAAGTAGTCTATTATAAAGTTGCTGACGATCATGTTAAGAAGATATTTCTCATGGGAAAGGAGCATATTTATGAAATATAAATTTTATATAGAAAATTTAGAATGTGCTAATTGTGCTAAAAAGATAGAAGATGTTCTAAATAAAGATGATAAGATATCTTCTGCTACTATTAATTTTGCTACTTCTAAATTGTCATTACGAACAGATATCAAAGAACCATTAGCATATGTAAGGAAAATAGTAAAAGAAGTAGAACCCAATGCTATTATAATAAATAATCCAAACCAAGATGTAAAGAAAGACCATTATTTTTATCTTCTTTTAGGTGGTCTCATGGGATTAATAGGAATTCTAATTAAAGTGCCATTCTGGCTAAGAATTATTTTAATTATTGGAAGCTATCTTCTTTTATTACATAGAACTTTTATCGTGGCTATAAAGCAACTGCAGAAGAAAATTATAAGTGAAAATTTTCTGATTGTTATATCTTGTATCGGAGCATTCATTTTGGGCGAAATTGAAGAGGGACTAATGGTTATCTTTCTTTATGAGCTAGGAAAAGTAATCGAAAATAAGGCCTTAAATAGAAGTAGAAAGTCGATTACTGATCTCATGGATATAAAACAAGAAACTGTTAATTTAAAAGAAGAGAATACGATTGTCAAAGTCGCAACTGAATCGGTAAAAAAAGGCAGCATTATTGTTGTCAAAGAAGGAGAGAAGATTGCTTTAGATGGTATTGTTATAAAGGGAAGTGCCTATTTAGATACATCGGCTGTAACAGGAGAATCAGTCCCTATTTTAGTCCAAGAAAATGATAAAGTACTATCTGGTACAATAAATCAAAAAGGCTTGCTAGAAGTTAAGACTACTTCTTTATATGAAGAATCCACAGTAAATAAAATTTTAGAATTAGTAGAATCTGCTACCGAAAGAAAAGCTAAAACTGAAACCATTGTTTCAAAGTATGCCTCTACATATACAATACTTGTTTTATTAATATCAGTTTTAGTAGCAGTTTTTCTTCCTTTATTTACCGATATTACATATCTTGACAGTATATATAAGGGTTTAACTATTCTAGTTATATCATGTCCTTGTGCTGTTGCTATATCTGTACCTTTAGCCTATTTCTCCGCTATAGGAGCATCATCACGAGCGGGAATACTAATTAAAGGAAGTAACTTTTTAGATAATCTTCGTAATATTAGTCATATTATCTTTGATAAAACTGGAACTATAACAACAGGAGAATTTGTTGTATCAGAAGTAATTATTTTTGATCATGATTATAAAAAAAACGATGTGTTAATGCTCTTTGCGAAAGGAGAAGCCTTTTCTAACCATCCTCTTGCCAAAGCTATAATCAAAAAATATAATCATAAAGTGAAGACAGATGATGTTAAAAACTTCAAAGAGGAAGCTGGAATGGGTATTTCTTATGTACATAATAATAATAAAATAAAAATTGGAAACTATAAATATTGCCAAATAGATGATAAGAATAAAAATAAAATATATTTGCAAGTAAATGGTAAAGTGGTAGCGGCATTATTAGTTGTTGACGAAATAAAACCAAATGCCGAGCGAGTAATTGATAAGTTACAAAAGATGCATATTAAGGTCAGTATGTTTACTGGGGATACAAAAGAAAAAGCTCTGGAAATGGCTCATTTTTTAGGAATAAATAATTGCCAGTATGAAATGCTTCCCCAAGATAAATATCATCAACTTGAGAAAATTTTAAGTAGTAAAAATACTGACGATATAATATCCTTTGTTGGTGATGGCTTAAATGACGCCCCTGTTATAGCCCTTTCGGATTTGGGAATATCGATGGGAAATATCGGTAGTGATTCTGCAATTGAAGCTTCGGACGTAGTTATCACTAATGATAATCTCGATAAAATAATAAAAGCTATTAATATTTCTCAAAAAACTAATAGCATAGTTAAAGAGAATATAATATTTGCACTGACGGTAAAAATATCTGTCTTAATATTATCTTTTGTAGGAATTTCGACAATGTGGCAAGCAGTTTTTGCGGATGTTGGTGTTACTATAATTTGTCTTTTAAATACCCTGCGACTATTAAAAAAATAAAAAAAACATGTTTTAATAACATGCTTTTTTTGGTATAATATAAATATAGTTTGGAAGTGAATAATGCAAAATATATATGGCTTAACGTTAAAAGAATTAGAAGAATATTTTTTGTCTATAGATGAGAAACCATTTCGTGCATCCCAAATATATGATGGATTATATAAGAAAAGATTTACTAGTTTTCATCAGATGACCAATATCAGTAAGAAATTACGCGAAAAATTGTCGGAAGATTTTTCTTTATTTAAAATCAAGTTATTAGTAAAACAAGAAGGAGTTAACGTAAATAAATATCTTTTTGAATTAGAAGATGGAAATAAGATAGAATCAGTTCTTATGTTTCATGATTACGGAATTAGTATTTGTGTGTCATCGCAAGTAGGATGTAATATGTCATGTGCCTTTTGTGAAAGTGGTAGGTTAAAAAAAGTACGCAATCTTATGGCTTATGAAATGGTTGAACAAATCCTTCTTATTGAGGATGATATTCAAAAAAAAATAACGCATGTTGTCGTTATGGGGATAGGAGAACCGTTTGATAATTATGATAATTTACTTCATTTTATCAAGATCATCAATAGTGGCAAAGGAATAGACATAGGTTCTAGACACATTACTGTTTCAACTTGCGGTTTGATACCTGAAATTAAAAAGTTTTCCTGTGAAGAAGGACAAGTAAATTTAGCAATAAGCCTTCATGCTCCAAATAATGTTATTAGAAATAAGATAATGAAAATAAACAAAGTATATCCGATCGAAGAGCTTATAGAAACCGTTAAAGAATATATCAAAAAAACAAATAGAAGAGTAACCTTTGAATATATTTTATTAGATGGTATTAATGATAGCGAGAAAGAAGCTAAAGAGCTAGCTTCACTTTTACAGGGGATAAATTGTTATGTTAATTTAATTCCGTATAATGAGACGACAAATATCAACTTTCGAAGAACAAGAAAGTGGAAAATTTTAAAGTTTTATGATATACTTAAAACACATAAAATAAACGTGACAATTAGAAAAGAATTTGGCGGAAATGTATCTGCCGCTTGTGGGCAGTTGAGAGCCAATAATTAAGAGGAAGTGAAAAATAGTATGCAGACATTTTATATGACAGATGCCGGAAAGGTGAGAACTCATAACGAAGATAACGTGACCATAATAAAAAATAAAAATAATGAATATATTTTAGCAGTAGCGGATGGTATGGGCGGTCATAAGGCGGGAGAGGTTGCTTCTAATATTGCCATTGAATATCTTACTGAAGAATTTGAGAAAACGGAAACATTAGGTAAAAAGGAAGATGCAATTGATTGGCTTCGGAATATCGTTAAACAAATCAATGAAAAAATATTTTCTTATACAGAAACACATCCTGAAAGCAAAGGTATGGGAACTACTCTAGTTATAGCCATAAAAACAAATGATTATATATTATATGGTAATATTGGAGATTCTTCTGGTTACGTCTTGAAAAATGGAAAATTACACAAGGTGACGAAGGATCATACCCTTGTTAATTTACTTGTTTCAACAGGTGAATTAACAGCTGAACAAGCAAAATTCCATCCTCGTAAGAACCTACTTACTAGAGCTTTAGGAGCTAATGATCCCATAGAAATTGACATTTTTGATGTCGACAATACCGTCGGAGCTCTCTTTCTATGTAGTGACGGTCTAACGAATATGGTTACTGATGAACAAATTGAAAAGGTATTAAATAGTAACTTTTCGATTGAAGAACAAGTAGAAAAGTTAATAAAGAAAAGTAATATGCGTGGTGGTCCTGATAACATATCAATAGCATATCTAAAAAGGGAAAGTGGTGATTTGTAATGCTATCTAAAGGACAGAAAATCAATGATAGATATGAAATCATTAAAACTATAGGTGAAGGTGGCATGGCTAATGTTTATTTAGCTAATGATACCATTTTAGAAAGAAAAGTCGCCATCAAAGTACTTCGTGGTGATTTATCAAATGATGAAAAATTTATTCGACGTTTTAAAAGAGAGGCGTTATCCGTATCAAATCTATCACATCCTAATATTGTTGAAGTATATGATGTTGGTGAAGAAGAAGGAAACTATTATATTGTCATGGAATATATTGAAGGAAAAACGCTCAAACAATTGCTTCAAAAAAGAGGAGCTCTTACTTTACCTGAAGTAATTGACATTATGAGTCAGCTTACCGATGGTCTTGCTCATGCTCATGAAGCTTATATAATTCATCGTGATATTAAACCTCAAAATATCATGATTGAAGATAATGGATTAGTTAAAATAACAGATTTTGGCATTGCTATGGCTTTAAATTCGACTCAACTAACTCAAACAAACTCTGTTATGGGATCGGTTCATTATTTGCCACCCGAACAAGCAAACGGGAAAGGTTCCACTATTAAAAGTGATATCTATTCACTTGGAATTCTAATGTATGAACTTCTTTCTGGAACAGTTCCTTTTAAAGGAGATACTGCCGTAGAAATAGCTTTAAAACATATGAAAGAAAAGATACCTAGTATTAGAAAACAAAATCCAACTATTCCACAATCTATTGAAAATATTATTTTAAGAGCTACTGCTAAAAATCCTAAAAACCGCTACGATTCAGTAAGAGAAATGTATACTGATTTGCAAACAGCTATGGAGAAACCTAATGATAAACGTTTAGTATATGAATACCCTGAAAATGATTTGGAAGAAACGAAAGTAATCCCTCCTGTGGCTAAAAAACCTAAACAAGAAGTAGTTGATAAACCATTAGAAGATAAGGAAGAAAATGAAATTATATCTGATGACAAAAATGAAAAAAATAAACTTCCAATAATATTAGCAGCAGTTTTACTCATTATTTTAATTGCTCTAGCAGGAATCTATTTACTTATTACCAATAATGATGTCAAAGAAGTGAAAGTTCCAGATGTTGCGGGGTTAACTCTTGAAGAGGCAATTAAAAAAATTGAGAAGGAAGGACTAGAGTACACGACAAAATCAGAAGAAAGTTCCACTGTTGACGAAGGAAAAGTAATTAGAACGGAACCTAAAGCCGGTTCAACAAAAACTAAAGGAAGTACAATAACGATAGTTGAATCAACTGGCGAAAAATATCTTTTACTTGAGGATTATACTGGAAAAAACTATTATGAAATAAAGGCTAAATTGGAACTTAATGGAATTGAAGTAGAAATGAAGACTAAAAGTGTCGAGGATGCTACAGAATATAAAGATAAAGAAGATTTAATCATTGATCAGGAGCCACAATTTAAAGAAGGAGAAGAGCAGAAATTATTTGCCAAAGACCATGTTATATTATATATTCCCGAAGTTGATGTTTATCCTGATATGGTCGAAGAGAAGTGGACGTTATTACAGGTTCAAGATTTTGCTAAAGAATATAATCTAACTTTAGATATTACCTATGAAGAGACTGAAGAAGTAGATGAAAATATTATATTGTCGCAAAATAGAGAACCAGGTGATCCTATCTACGAAGGATATACTTTAAAAATAACTGTTTCCAAAAAACCTGAAGAAGAACCAACCGATGCACTATTGCCAGGACACGAATAGCAAAAAAGGAGAAAAAATGGAAGGCATTATCATAAAAAATGAGAGTAATAATTATACAGTAAAAACTGCAAGTGGGTTACTTGTATGTAAACCAAGGGGGAAATTTAGATTTGATAACATCAGCCCACTAGTGGGGGATATCGTTGCCGTAGATGATATCAATAACTATATTATTGCAATCAAAGAAAGGCGAAATTCTCTTATCAGACCTTCCATTGCTAATGTTGATGTAGCGCTTATTGTTACTTCTGTTAAAGAACCAATTATCGATTATCATTTATTAGATAAGCTGCTAACAATTATATCTTATCATCATGTTGAGCCAATTATTTGTTTGACTAAAATAGATTTATTAGAAAAAGATGAAGAAAAGATGCTTAAAAGTAAAATGAAATACTACCAAAAAGCAGGTTATCGAGTACTGACCAATCAACATTTAAGAGAACTAAAAAATATTTTTAAAAATAAAATAACCGTTTTTACTGGCCAATCGGGAGCTGGCAAATCGTCACTACTTAATAAATTAGATCAAAAATTGTCTTTGAAAACTAACGAAATATCTAAATCTTTAGGAAGAGGAAAACATACTACTAGATGTACTACTCTTTACGAGATAAATGACGGTTTAGTAGCGGATACTCCTGGTTTTTCAATGGTCGATTTTCATGGCATGAGTAAAGTAGATATTAGAAATAACATGAAAGAAATGTATAATAATTTAGATAAATGTAAATATCGAGATTGTATGCATATCAAAGAAGAAGGATGTTATATTAAAAAAATGGTCGAAAATGGTGAAATATTAGTATCGAGATATAATAATTATATGTCATTTATAGGAGAAAAATAATATGAAATTATCGGTATCAATTTTAAACTCAAAAGACAAAAATAAAACAATAACAAAATTAAATAATTCAAATATAGACTACTATCATATCGATGTAATGGACGGAATTTTTGTCTCTCAAAAGGCAATGCCTCTCGAAGAAATATCACAAATTATTTCTATTACTAATAAGCCATTAGATGTTCATTTAATGGTGGATGATCCCCTAAAGTATATTGAATATCTTGGAAAGATAGATCTTGTCACATATATAACCTTCCATTTAGAGATCAATAAAGAAATTATGCGTTTAATCTCCCAAATAAAAACATATAATAAAAAGGTTGGGCTATCCGTTAAACCAAACACCAATCTAGATCTTTTAAAACCATATTTACCATATATAGATTTAATTCTTATTATGACAGTTGAACCAGGATGCGGAGGCCAAACCTTTCTCACAAGTAGTATTGATAGAATCCTAATAATAAAACAAATGGTAAAAAATTATAATATTAAATTAGAAGTTGACGGAGGAATTAATGATAATACCATAAAATTAATCTCTGATGTTGATATTGCCGTTGTTGGCTCTTATATAACTACATCGGATGATCCATTAGGCCAAATCGAGAAATTGTCTGTATAAAAAATAACTTTAAATATAATAATAGTAATGAAAGGAGTTTCATTATGAATAAAGATAATCATCCCAAATTAGAAGCAGAAATAATAGAGGAAGAATATAAATTAGGAAAAGAGTATTATAGTAAATTATTGGAAGAAGCTAAAAAAGAACATGATAGTAAATAGCTATTTAAATATTAAAAGAAGAAACAGTAACTATTATTTAAAAAGTAGCTACTGTTTTATAATGAAGTAAAAAATAAGAAACAATAAAATTGCCTCTTATTACATGAGTTTTTAATAATTAGAGTAATTAGATAAATTTATGCTTCCTTACTATTTTTCTTTAAACTTCTTGCTTCTCTAACACTAGTCTTAATTTTTTTGCCAAACTTATCTATAATAGTAGTGTAATTAACTTTTTGCTTAGATTTTGTTATTTTTAGGCAATTAGGTCTATTATTTACTGTTCTTGTTTTTTTATTTGTTACTTTTTTCATTGTTTTCCTCCTCATTAATTCGATATTAACTTTATCATAAAAATATTTTTAAGTCAAGTAGTATTTAAGTTGTTTCTAATGATGATAAAATTTTATGATAACATTTATATCCAATAAAAGTTCTCTAGATAAGAGGGCTTAATTTTCTTCAATATAATTACCTCTTTTAATGAATTCTTTTAAAATTTTAGTGATTGCCCTTTTTTCAATTCGTGATACATAGCTTCTAGATATGCCAAGTTCTTTAGCTATTTCTTTTTGTGTAATTTCTTTATTGCCATCAAGTCCGTATCTTTTGCATAAGACTTGTTTTTCTCGCTTATTTAAAACATTCATATATTCTCTTAATAATTTGATACTATCATTTTTATGTATTTCTTCAGCAAAGTCTGGATCAGTTGTTTTAAGAACATCCAAAATAGTTACTTCATTCCCTTCCTTGTCATAACTTATGCCGTCATATATACTGACGTTTTTGGAATTCTTTTTATCAGCTCTAAAGTACATTAGAATTTCATTTTCCGCACATTTAGCAATATATGTAGTAAGTTTGACATTTTTTTGTGGTGAAAAACTATCAATTCCTTTTATAAGACCAATCGTTCCAATTCCTATTAAATCATCAATATCGTTAGTATTAGATTCAAACTTTTTCACAATATGAGCTACTAGTCGTAAATTTCTTTCGATTAAAATATTTCTTGCTTCCTTATCGCCTTTAAGCATCCTTGCAATATATAATTCTTCTTCTTCTTTTGTAAGAGGATTAGGAAAAACGTTATTAGAATAAGCACCAGTAAAAAAAACAAAGTTGTTAATAATAAAATTAAAAAAATTAATTAACATTATACCTCCTAATAAATAATATATCTAATAATTCTTAATTATGATAAATATAAAATTCCAAATCCTTCTTCTAAAGTTATATAGAGAGATTTTTTTGTAAAAATTCTTATAAATATTTCCTATTTAATTAAAAAATATAGTATAATTAAATTGAGGTGTCTTATGAATTATTTTTTTCCCGATATTTATCAAAAAAGTATATATACAATTGACTATAATAAGTTAAAAGAAAATGGCATCAAATGCCTTCTCTTTGATTTAGATAATACATGTGTTCCCTATGCTGAAAAAGAACCATCGAAGAAGCTTATTAATTTATTTGATAAACTTGGTAATATGGGATTAAAGGTAATTATTTTTTCTAATTCGAAAAGAAAGCGCATTGAACCTTTCAAAAAAATATTAAATATTGATTGCTGTGCAAATGCTAAAAAACCTCGAAAAAATAAATTTTTAACTGTACTTAAAACTTTTGATTATGATTTATCGGAAGTAGCTATAATTGGTGATCAGTTAATGACAGACATTTATGGTGGAAATAAAGTGGGAATAACAACTATTTTAGTTAATCCCATGTCAGATATTGATATGCCTTTTACTAAAATATATCGCTTCATCGAGAAGAAAAAAATAGATAAAATGACAAGGCAAGGAATATTTAAGGTGGGAAACTATTATGATTAAGAAATGTCTTGGATGTGGAGTTAATCTTCAAAATAATGATAAAAATAAAGAAGGATACATAAATAGCTTGACCCAAGATATATGTGAAAGATGTTTTAAACTAAGACATTATAGCCATTTTGAACAGACAACTTTTACAAATGATGATTATCAAAAAATTCTAGATACAATCCCTAAAGATTCTCTTGTTGTATATTTAGTATCAGTATTGAATATTAATCTAGAATATATAGATAAATTTGATAATGTTATAATTGTTCTAACTAAAAAAGATTTGCTTCCAAAATCTGTCAAGGATTATAAATTAATAAATTATATAACAAATATGACTAATCATTATTTGGAAATAGAAGTAATAAGTTCTCTTAAAAATTATAATTTAGATAGCCTCCTATCAAAAATAAAAGAACATTCTTGTGGAAAAGAAATTTATTTTGTTGGCATGACCAATTCTGGAAAATCTACTTTGATAAATAAAATGATAAAAAATTATTCTGAAAAAACAATCGAAGTAACTACTAGTATTTATCCCTCTACTACATTAGATAAGATCAAAATAGATATATCCGACTTGAAAATTATAGATACACCTGGCTTATTAAGCACCGGCAGTATTTTAAATAATTTAAGTGTTAAAGACATTAAAAGAATAACTCCAAATAAAGAAATAAAACCACGAAGTTATCAGTTGAAAGGGCAAGGGTCTTTAATAATTGATAACATGATTAGAATAGATTATTATGAAGATAATAACATAACAATTTATTTAGCAAACAATCTTCAAATAGTAAAAAGTAGTTTAAATAATTCTAAATTGAAAGATTGTAAAAACATAGATTTTGATCTATCTGCCCGCCAAGATATTGTTGTTGAAGACTTATGTTTCATTAAGTTTACTAAATCGTGTCGAATAAGTATGTATTATTTATATCCTGTAAATATTTATCAGCGAAATAATTTAATATAAAAATAAATATTTCTATTTACTTTTTTGTCTTTTTGTATTATAATTTATTCTAGAATAAGGAGGTATGTAACCTATGAAACTTACTAAAGAAGAACTAGATACGTTAGCTATGCAATTAACAGAAAATCCAACACTTGAGACACTTGAACAATTTGTAAGTACTTTGAGAAAAAATAATCCCACTAATTCTGTTTCTCAAGGTCCCACACTAAATTTTGATGGCAATATATTTTCAAGTAATCCGCCAGATTTAATGAGTCCTCCAGAAAATTTGCAAAATTCCCCATCAGCTCTAGCAAATAAACAGCCATTTTTTGGACAAGATACTTTTGGTAATACACCTAGTAGTAATGTACCAGGGAATGTGATTCCCATTAGTGGTCAACCTACCAATCTAAATCCTCAACAAACAATTTTAGGTGGTATGCAAGAACTTAATAGAAATACTGGATATCCAAATCAAGCAGCTTAAACAATATTTTTAATAAAAGAATAGGTAAATATTTTGATATTAAATTACATTTTCAATATTTTGAAAAATGTTATATCAAGGCTACTTATTTTTTTTATGGAAAGAATTGACAACCTAAAATAAATAATATATAATAACAAAAGAATTGAGGTAATTATGAATACTAAAGTAATTAACATTCAAGCATTAGCTTTTCTTGGCGATGCTATATTTTCTTTATATATTAGAAAATCACTTTTAGAGATGGGTATAAACAAGGCTGATCTCCTCCAAAAAAAAGCTGTTAAATACGTATCTGCTAAAGGGGAAGTAAGGATTTTTCAAGAGTTAAAAGATAAGAATATTTTAACTAAAGAAGAAATAGAACTTGTCCGAAGGGGCAGAAATAATAAAAAATTAAGTCATCCCAAAAATACCGATATTGTAACTTATAAGTTATCTACTGGTTTTGAGGCTTTACTGGGAAATTTATATTTACACGATAAAAAGCGTCTTCAAGAAATTCTTGAAAAAATAGAGGTTCAGTAATGCAAATATATGGGAAAAGAGTCGCTTTTGAGAGACTACAAAATTATGATCATAGTATAAAGAAAATATATTTAAGTGATAAGTTTAACGATAGAGAAATAATGGAGCTTATTAAAGAGAGGCATATTCCAGTAAAAATGTTAAAAAATAACAAGCTGGATAATATTTGTAATGGTCTCCATCAGGGGATAATATTAGAAGTTGAAGATTTTAAGACATATTCTTTAGAAGAAATAGTACCAAACATTAATAAAGATAATCCTCTTATTGTCATGCTTGATCATCTTGAAGATCCGCATAATTTTGGTGCCATTATTAGAAGTTGTGAAGCCTTTGGAGTTGATGCTATTATTATTCCTAATGATCGTTCAGTAAAGATAACTAGCACGGTTGTTAAAACCTCTGTTGGAACTATTGAAAAAGTGCCTATTATCAATGTAACTAATTTAAATAATGCTATAAAAAAATTAAAAAATTATGGATATTGGATTATTGGTACTGATATGGAAGGAACCGATTATACGACAATTGATTATAGGACCAAAGTAGTTATAATTATAGGAAATGAAGGAAGAGGAATAGGTAGATTAGTTAGTGAAAATTGTGATTATATAGCTAAAATACCAATGAAAGGTACAGTAAATAGTTTGAATGCTTCTGTTGCTGCAGGAATATTTTTAGCTGAAATAATCAAATCTAGGGGGTAGATATGAATAACGACTATGAATTAGTATATTTAGCAAAAGAAAATGACGAAATAGCAATTGATTTACTGTATAAAAAATATTATAAACTCATATATCATATGGTAAAAAAGTATGCTGCTTTTAATTCTCAAAATGAAGATGTATTTTTTAATGAAGCTAATTTAACTTTTTACAGAGCGGTTATAACTTATAAAGATAGTAATACTTTTGCCACTTATTTAAGTCGATGTTTATATAGTAGTATGTCTAATTGTTATAAAGCATTAAATCGTAAGAAGAGTAAGATTTTAAATGAGGCCTTATATATATTGGATGATGATACTGATAATAGCAATATTATTGTAGATCATACATATGATCCTCAACGCATATTACTAGAAGAAGAGGCATGTAGAATTTTAAAAGATAAAATTACTGCTGAACTATCTTGGAAAGAAGAATTAGTATTTGAACTTAAAATACAAAATTATTCTCCTAAAGAGATAGCAGAAATAACGGATAATAACTTAAAAACAGTCTATAATATAATTAAGAGAATTAGAAATAAAATTGTCAAATTAGCGTCATAGAAGCCTAAAAGTATTTACTTTCGGTGGCCTATAATATATACTATAATTAGATAGAGGAGGGGTAACTTATGTATTCACATTTGTCATCTAATTTAAATGAATTAAAAGTTGAACTAATCGAGTTAATTATTGATTCTAACGATACGGGAGAGTTATTTTCTAAACTAGAAGGCTATTTAAAAGGAACCAAAAAAATTAATAATCCCGGTGGTATTTATGATGTAAATGCTCTTCCTTTAGTGGAAGCTGATAATAAAAAAGAAGAAAGGGAACGAGAAACCGCTATCCTTGAGAGAAGTATTACACCGAATCCCTATGCTAATAGTCGCACAGTAACTCCTAATAACTAATATAAAAGGTGCTATAAACAGCATTTTTTTATTGTCTATAAGGCTTAAATTATGGTATAATATCCCTGCATAAATGAAGAGGTGATATAAGTGGATAAAATAATTATTAAAGGTGCAAGAGAAAATAATCTAAAAAATATCAATCTTGAAATTCCCAAGAATAAGTTGGTTGTTATGACAGGAGTATCGGGAAGTGGCAAGTCTTCTTTAGCTTTTGATACAATTTATGCAGAAGGACAAAGAAGATATGTTGAAAGTCTCTCAGCCTATGCTAGACAATTTCTTGATAATACTGGCAAACCCGATGTCGATACGATTGAAGGCCTATCACCTAGTATTTCTATCGATCAAAAGACAACTAATAAGAATCCAAGAAGTACTGTTGGAACAGTTACAGAAATATATGATTATTTGAGGTTATTATTTGCAAGAGTTGGGATACCCTACTGCCCCAATCATAAAATTCCTATAACCTCACAGTCTATTGAGGAAATGACTAATAGGGTTCTTGATTTAGAAGAAGGAACTAAAATAATGATTTTGGCGCCTGTCATAAAGGGAGAAAAAGGAACTCATAAAGATCTTTTCGAAAAATTAAGAAAAGAAGGTTATATTAGAGTAAAAGTTGATAATGAATTAAAGGATTTGGCTTCAGATATCGAACTAGAAAAAAATAAGAAACACAATATTTCGGTTATCATCGATAGACTAATTATTAAAGAAGGAATAAGAAGTAGATTATATTCATCATTAGAAACAACGGCTATACTAGGACATGGAAAAGTAGTAATTGACATTATTGATAGCGATGAGATACTTTTATCAGAAGACTATGCTTGTCCATATTGTGACTATTCATTAGAAGAATTAGAACCAAGAATCTTTTCTTTTAATGCTCCCTATGGTTCATGTGAAGAGTGTAAAGGATTAGGGATTAAGTATAAAATAGATCTTGATTTAGTAATTCCTGATAAAAACAAATCCATCATAGAAGGGGCTATAAAACCCATAAATTTAGAAGATGAATCTAGTATAACTTATACTGAACTTACGACAGTAGCGAACTTTTATCATATCGATTTAAATAAACCAATAAAAGATTTAACTAAAGAACAATTAAATATTATTCTTTATGGTTCTAAAGATTTATTAACTTTCAATTACAAAGCTAAAAATGGGAATACTAGAAGAACTACTAGTTATTACGAAGGGATAATTACTAATCTTGAGAGAAGATATATCGAAACGAAAAGTACATGGATAAGAGATTGGATTGAGGGATATATGACAGAAATGCCATGTTCTAGTTGTCATGGTTCAAGGTTAAAGTCTTCCGTTTTAAATGTTCTCATAAACAAAAAAAACATTTATGAAGTGACCTGTATGTCCATAAGTGATTTAAAAGACTTTATATCAAATTTAAAATTAACAGAAGAACAGAAAAAGATATCTGAAATAGTAGTAAAAGAAATACTATCACGTTTAGTTTTCCTAAATAATGTTGGTTTGGGATATTTAACATTAGCCCGTGAAGCTGGTACTTTGTCTGGTGGAGAAAGTCAAAGAATAAGATTAGCAACACAAATTGGTTCCCGTTTAACAGGAGTACTTTATGTTTTAGATGAACCAAGTATTGGCCTTCATCAGAAAGATAATCAAAAGTTAATAAATTCCTTATTAGAAATGCGCGATTTAGGTAATTCATTAATAGTTGTCGAGCATGATACTGATACTATGCTAGCGGCTGACTATTTAATAGATATAGGTCCAGAAGCTGGCGAGAAGGGAGGATATGTCGTTGCACAAGGGACTCCTCAAGAAGTGATGAATAATAAAGATAGTATTACAGGTAGATATTTAAAAGGTTTAGAAAAAATAGATATACCTAAATTTCGCCGAAAAGGTAATAAAAAATATCTCGAAATAAAAGGAGCTAAAGAAAATAATTTGAAAAATATTAATGTCAAAATTCCGTTAGGAACAATGACTTTAATAACCGGCGTGTCAGGAAGTGGCAAGTCAACACTTATTAACGAAATTTTATATAAAACTTTAGCTTCAACGATCTATACTTCTAAAGAAAAACCTGGCCAATGTAGGGCTATTTTGGGTCTTGAAAATATCGATAAGGTTGTTCAAATATCTCAAACGCCAATTGGAAGAACACCGCGAAGTAATCCTGCCACCTATACAGGAGTTTTTGATGATATAAGAGACATTTTTGCTGAAACTAAAGAAGCAAAAATAAGAGGCTATGATAAAGGCCGTTTCAGTTTCAATGTAAAAGGAGGTCGGTGCGAAGCATGTTGGGGTGACGGTGTAAAAAAAATAGAAATGCATTTTTTACCAGACGTATATGTACCATGTGAGGTATGTAATGGTACAAGATATAACCGAGAGACTCTAGAAATAAAATATAAAGATAAAAATATTTATGATGTACTAAATTTAAGAGTCGATGAAGCAATGACATTTTTTGAAAATCATCCTAAAGTATTAAATAAATTACAAGTACTACATGATGTTGGTTTGGGATACATAAAGTTAGGACAACCTGCTCCTACTTTATCTGGTGGTGAAGCTGCTCGAGTAAAACTTTCTAAAGAACTCCAGAAAAAGCCTACCAGCAAGACTGTTTTCATTCTTGATGAACCGACAACTGGTCTCCACCAAGAAGATATTAAAAAACTTCTCGTTATATTAGAAAGAATTGTTGATAATGGCGATACAGTAATTATAATTGAACATAATTTAGATGTCATTAAGGTTGCTGATTATATAATTGATTTAGGTCCTGAAGGTGGTGATAATGGTGGCCGTGTCGTAGCTACTGGTACACCAGAAGAAGTTGCCCAAATAAAAGAATCTTATACCGGACAATTTTTAAAAGAGATTTTAAATATATAACTAAGTTTAAATAAATATAAAAATAGTTTAGTTACATTTGTAACTGAACTATTTTAATTGTGAATATACCATGTTTTATTAATATCACAACTTTGACTGAGTGGTTCAGGATCTGGTTTATCTAAAATAGCAATAGTGGGCATTTTAAAAGCTGTTCCAAACATAATACATGTTCCTGGATGTAAAGTTTTAATTTTATTAGTTAAAGTAATATCTGCACTAGATATAATATCCTTAATAAATTGTAAATCTTTAGGATGAAACATTTTAAAGACTAGAAAATTACTACATTGTGATATCGTTGTTTCCGAAAGTTCAGAAGGTCTTTGTGAAACAATTCCTAAAAGAAGACCATATTTTCTCCCTTCTTTGGTAATTCTTTCAAAAATATTATATCCTAAAATATCTACATCACTATCGTTTTGAACATATCGATGTGCTTCCTCTAAAACAATATGGAATGGCATAGTAGCTCTTTGATTCAAAGAAACAATATAATCAAAGAATAACTTTGAATAAATTTTTACAATATTTTTAGCAAATCTATCATCAACATAGTTAATATTAAAATTAATAATTTGAGCTTTGCGGCCATTAGGACAAGTTAACAATAGACTTATGTAACCTTCCCTATTAATATATCCATCATAATCAAAATATTTAGCATAGTCACTATTCATTAAATTATTAAATCTGACTTTAAGTACGTTAGCAAGTTCGAAAGCCGTATCACTATTTAAAGTACCTTCAGAAATAAGTGCAAACTCTAAAGCAATAGAGAAATCTTTCATAGTATATAAGTATTCACCATTAGGTAAAGATAACTCAAAATTTGTTAGACATAGACTTTCTAAATATTCAATTACAATTTCGACATCAGAAAATTCACCACTCTGCTCGACAAAAAGACATTGTCTTATTGTTCTTGTCCATCCCCCTTTTTCAAGTTTAACTTCTAAATTAAGATTAGTAGTATTAAATTTAGTGAGGATAGATACAAATTTATTTCTAATTAAACTAGGAGCTTTACCAGAAAATAAAACGTCTAGTAAGCAGCGGGCAATAATGTCGTTTTTTTGATTAATAACTTCTTCTTCTTTTCTGGCAAAATAACTGACTAGTTTTAGCGCCTTTTCAATAACGGGTATTTGCTGTTTAGAAGTAACATTCATGAGTAGACATAAATCATCGACACCTAATAACCAAAATGGAAAAGATAAAATTTCATTTTCTGTACTGTTCAAATCAGTTGTATATACTTTATAATTAATATTTTCGTTTACTTCATGGATTCTTGCAAAAGCCTTCTGATATTCACCATAAGCATCAAATAAAAAAATATTAGAATAAAAAGGAAGCATCTGGCATTGGTAAAAAATACTCTGTAAAATTTTGGCTACAGAATAAGATTTACCACTTCCTGAATTACCTAGAATGGCAAAGTGATTGGAAAAAAAATTTCCAACATCAAGCTTGATATCATAATTTGGATAAATATATGACTTTCCTAACTTTATTGCATTAGGAGCATCATTATTTAAGATAATATCGAGAATATTATTATCAATTAAGTGACAGACAGCTTTAAAAGATGGTTTAGTAATATCTCCAAAAAGAAAGTGATTATTTTTAATTTCTCCTACTAAAGAGACCTGCATAATACCATTTCCAATAGCAATGACTTCTCCTATATTGACAATATTATTATCTCTAAAAACAACATTCTTGCCAATGAGACCATCATAATCATAGATATTGACTTGTAACTGTACTGATACAATATTATCGTTAATTGCAATAATTTTCCCCAACATATTCTTATTCACCTATTATAATTATAACAAAAAAAAATATAAAAGTATATAATTAAATAAAATTTTATGATATGTAATATTGTTGATTATATTAAAAAAATATGATAGTATTGAAAGAGAGGTGGAATATAATTATGATTTGTACAAATTGTGGTTGTAAATTAGAGATAGGGGCTAAATTTTGTTCTCATTGTGGTAAGGAAACGCCTTTAGTTAAAGATGATAACGTTGGTAAAATAACAATTATTAGAGCCAAAAAAATTTTTGGTTGGGCTATTCCTTTTGAAGTATATATAGATGAAGTAAAACTAGGAGTACTAAAAAATAATACCACACTAACTGCTCCTATTAGCTTAAGCGAACATGAGATTAAATTTACAAGTACTGAAAAAGATGTTATCCAAAGAATAGCATTAGATACCAATAAGAAAGATGTGACAATCTATATTATTCCTAAAATGGGACTAATTGCCGCTAAACCAGCAATAAAAGAAATAAAATATAATTAAAACTATAGATACTCTTTCAGTTTATCTATAGTTTTTTCTTGAAATTTTAAGAAATCTTTAGCAAGATGTAACTCTCTATCAGAAACCTCTTTTTCATATTCTTTAATCTTTTTTTCGATATTGATACTTCCCATTGATACCCCTTTTATCAATAAGTCCGCTACTGCACTATCACTATTATCACTTTTTATTTCTTTACCAATACCCATATTGGCCATCATTTTTTCAATTGTTCCTTTTTCGGATATTTCAGAATTATTATTTTTCAAATACTTTTTAGTTTTACTCTGCCACTCTTTATATTCCATTAAAATATTTTCAACAAATCTTTTAATTTTATTATCTTTATCTTTTAAGTAATCGAGTAGTTTTTCTAAAGTATAGGAAGCCATTTCAGCATCTTGATAGATATGAAGTACAAGTTCATTAGTTTCTTTCATAAAATCATCCTTTCTTGTTATATTATGAACAAGTTTTATTTAAAATATGATTAAAATTATTTAAAGATGATTTAGAAATAATAGGATGTATATATTATATGATGGAATATTAGATACTACTAATTTATTTGATACCTTTAAAGATAGAATTCTTTTCTCTTTTTCTAATAATAAGTCATCTTTAAGCAGATTATCGAAAAATACAATTACAGATAAAGAAATTGTCATCAAAAGTAGAGATATCATTCATTTAATTTAAGATGAGGATTTTTATGTTATAATAGGATACTATAAAGTGATAAGGTATCAACTGATCTCTATCCTAAAAAATTAAAAGAATATTTTTTAAAATACAGTATAGATAATTTAAGAACAATGTTTAATAAAGTTAGTAAAGAGGTGATTTAATATGTTAGAAATTTCTATATCTAATGTTCAAAAAAATTATGGGTTTAAAAGTGTATTAGATGGTTTTAATCTAGATATAATGTCTGGAGAAAAAATAGGACTAATAGGACCAAACGGATGTGGAAAAACTACGTTATTCAAATTAATAACCAAAGAAGAAGATGTCGATAGCGGCAATATAAGCATTAGAAAAGGTACAAATGTTAGATTGCTTTCTCAAATGCCACCAATAGTAGATGACAATTGTACTGTAAAAGATATATTAACTAGAGATTTTAAAATTATATTTGATATTGAAAAGTGCATGAAAGAATTAGAAAAGAAAATGGCAGTTGCTAATCTTGAACAAGTGGAAGATATTTTAGAAAAATATGGTAAATTACAAAATAGATTTATGGCTTTAAATGGCTACACAATAGATTCTAAAATTAGTGAATTATGTAATAAATTCAAAATAGGCGAAGATATGCTTAATAGAAGATTTAATACCTTATCAGGCGGAGAAAAAACAATAGTAAATTTAGCATCAATTATGCTATCTAATCCTGATATTTTATTACTAGATGAACCCACTAATAATTTAGATATCGATACTTTAGAGTGGTTAGAAACTTATTTAAAGAATTATTCTGGAACGATAGTATTATGTTCTCACGATAGATATTTTCTAGATAAGGTAGTTTCTAAAATAGTATTAATAGAAAGAGGTAAATCCGAAATTTTTCATGGTAATTATACATATTATTTAAAAGAAAATGAAAGAAGGATTTTATCAGAATTTGAGCAATATAAAGATCAACAAAAAATGGTAGAGGCTATGAAAAGAAAAATAAAACAATTGCAAGAGTTTGGCAAACTTGCATATCCTGGTGGAGAATCTTTCTTTAAAAGGGCCGCTAGTATTCAAAAAAGATTAGATAGATTAGAATTATTGGATAAACCGGAAACAGTTAAAGAAATTCCATTAAACTTTCAGATGAATGATAGGTCCGGTAAGCAGGTTTTAGTAGTTAGAGATTTTAATCTATCTATTGCAGATAGAAAATTATTAAATCAGATTTCTTTTGATATTACATTTAAAGATAAAGTTTGTTTAATGGGAAAAAATGGTAGTGGAAAATCGACATTGATTAAATATATCATGAATATGTACGCAAACAATTTGGAAGATCAAAATATCAAAATAGGTAGTAATGTATTTATCGGTTATATTCCCCATACAATTACTTTTTAGGATGAAAATGCAACTATTTTAGATATAGCAAGGAAAAGCTATTATGGTTCAGAAACTCAGTTAAGATCTTCTTTAGCTAAATTTATGTTTAATGGTGAAAATGTTTTTAAAAAAGTTGGCACACTGTCAGGCGGAGAAAAAGTTCGCTTAAAACTATTTGAATTAATGCAAAAAAATGTTAATTTACTTATTATGGATGAGCCAACCAATCATATTGATATTACGACACAAGAAGTTTTAGAAGAAGCTTTGAAAGATTATTTGGGAACTATTTTATTTATTTCGCACGATAGATATTTTATAAATAAAATTGCCCAAAAAATATTTTATATAGAAGATCAAAGTATTATTGAATATTTAGGAAATTATGACGTTTACCGCCAAAAAAAATAAATATATTTTTTTCATAGCATATTAACAATATACATGAAAGATTATAACATAATTAGCCCCACAAGTCATCTTACAACTTCGACAGCTAAATTTCTTATGAAATATTTGTATTTATCAGCCTAATAGATCCAACCGTATTAAAACTGGAACTAATATTATCAGAATTAGCAATTATGTTTGAAGACAGAACTTAATTTTTTGAAAATTAAGTCATTTGTTATAAAATTTTAAATTTAATGTTGACAAATTATTTTGTTTTTAATATAATGTTATTAACAGATGAAACAAATCTGTTTTCTAACAAAATTTGTTATTAACAAATTATTAATAAGAAAGGGTGATAAAAATGATGAAGTTAGAAGATATAAGAAGACTATACATATTTGTAGATACTACCCAAGCGTTTTCAAGAGAAGGCTTATTAGCGGATCCCTATGTCCTGCATACCGTTCCAGAACTTATTGAAATTGCTAAAATTGGGACTGACGACGAAGCTGGAAAGCTGATGTTTATCGTTGACCTCCATACAAAGGATAGTCTTGAGTTTGATAGATATCCCATTCATGCTCTAGAAGGAACAAAGGAAGTTGAAATAATACCTGAATTAAAAATATATACAGAAAACTCTTTAATCTTTAAAAAGAATGCCACTAGCGCTATCTTTTCTAAAGGTTTTATCAATACTATATTAAAAATGACATCTCTAGAAAAAGTTATAATATCAGGTTGGGATACTGACATATGTGTCATGAATTTAGCAATTCCACTTCAAAATTTATTCGATGAAATAAATAGGAGAGTTGAAATAATTGTTCCTCCAAATGCTGTGGAAACCTATGATTCTCCAGATCATAATAGAGATGAATATAATGAAATGGCATTTAAATTTATGAGACAGTCAGGAATTAAAGTAAGAACTTTAGAAAGAAAGGATGTATAATATGAAGAATATGACAATGTTAATAGATTATTATGAATTTACAATGGGACAAACATACTTTGACAAAGGAGAAGCAAATAAAAAAGCCTACTTTGATGTTTTCTTTAGAAAGAATCCTTTTAAAGGTGGATATACAATATCGGGAGGATTAGATAAAATAATTGATTATATAAAAAATTTTAAATTTACCGATGAGGATATTGAATACCTAAGGCAAAAAGGTAATTTTAGTGAAGAATATTTAAAATATTTAAAAAATATAAGATTTACAGGAGATATTTATGCAGTACCTGATGGAACAGTAGTCTTTCCTAATGAACCTGTAATCACAGTAAGAGCCAATATAATAGAAGCACAATTAATTGAGACAGCTCTTCTTCTATATTTTAATTCAGCATCACTATATACAACAGCCAGTAAGAGAATAACCCAAGCTGCTCAAAATAGGCCAGTTATGGAGTTTGGAGCAAGAAGAGGAAGAGGTGATGAAGCTACCATTGAAGCCTCTAAATATGCTTATATAGGAGGATGCGTAGGAACTAGTAATACCCTTAGTGCTCTTATTAATAATATCCCAGCAATGGGAACAATGGCTCACAGTATGATATGCGACTCTTCTAGCGAATACCAAGCCTTTTTAGATTATGCTAAAAGTAATCCTAATAATTGTGTATTTTTAGTAGACACCTATAACACATTAAAAAGTGGAATACCTAACGCCATTAAAGTAGCCAATGATTATTTAAAACCTAATAATATAGAATTTAAAGGCATCAGAATCGATAGTGGGGATCTTGCTTATTTGTCAAAAGAAGCTAGAAAAATGCTAGATCAAGCAGGATATACCAATACTCAAATATGCTTAAGTAATGGATTAGATGAGTATACTATAAAAAGTTTGATTGATCAGGGATCTTGCGTCGATTCCTTTGGTGTAGGTGATAATATTGCCGCTACAAACGATCGAGTTGGAGGTGTATATAAGTTAGTTGGAGTTGAAGAAGAAGGAATTATTAAGCCAAGAATTAAATTAAGTGATACTAAGGAAAAAACAATTAATCCACACTACAAAAAAGTATATCGTTTTTATGATAAAGAAACAGGATATGCACTAGGAGATGTTTTAGCCGTTTATGATGAAATTATACCTTCTGAAAAATACGTTTTAATAGATCCCAATGATGAATTTAAAACTGTAACTATTAGTAACTATAATATAAGACAGTTACAAGTACCAATATTTATAAATGGTAATTTAGTATATCAAGTACCAACAATTGATGAGCGAAGAAGATACTGTGAAGAAGAATTTAAAACAATATATCCCGAAATCAAAAGAAGTTTAAATCCACATGAATATTATGTCGATCTATCATCTAAATTGCTAGAGTTAAAAAAAGAGCTCATATTAAATAATAGAGGAACCGTCAATAATAAAACAAGAAAGAGAGTAAAAGGACATGCGTAAAGAAAAGCTTCAAGAATTAAAAAAGTATATTGAAGAATTAAAAGTAGTTGCGCAAATAAAAGAAGCCAAATCATCTTTTATTACCAGTATTCCTTATACTTTTAAATTAAATAATGGTGCCTATATTAAACGTGAGCAGATTCTCAAAAATAATAATGATGGTAGCGCTGTCATCGTAATTCCCTTGACTATTGATAATGAAATACTTATGGTTGTCGAACCTAGAGTATTTACCGCGAAAACTGTTTCAGTATCTTTTCCATCAGGATACCTTGAAGAAGGAGAAAGCCCCTATGAGGCAGCCCTTCGTGAACTTAAAGAAGAAACGGGATATATTCCAAAATATATAAAATTACTAGATTCATTCTATCAAGATGAGGGGTGCTCTAAAGCTTTTAATCATATTTTCATAGCTTTTAATTGTACTTGTAAATCCACACAAAGTTTAGATGAAGGAGAAATCATAAGATATATGACATTTAATCTAAAAGAATTAGATAAATTAGAACAAATGGGGTACTTAAATAGTGCTAACAGTAAACTAGCCCTAGCAAAGGGTAGAGAATATTTAAGAAAGAAGATGAGATAATGAAAAAATTTAACGCCGAGACAGAAGTTAATAATATCGTAAATTTTGTAAAAAAATATTATAAAGATAACAATTTAGGAGGAGCTATTTTAGGTATTAGTGGCGGAAAAGATTCTGCTGTAGTAGCGGCACTTTTAGTAAAGGCTTTAGGAAGTGAAAATGTAATAGGGCTTACTCTTCCATGCCATTCAGCAAGTGAAGATAAAACTGATGCTAAACTGGTAAGCGATTATTATGGAATAGAATTAGTAAACTTTGATATAACTAATACTTTTGATACTTTCAAAAGTGAACTACATAATTTAAAAGTATTTACCGATGAAGAAACAAAAAATAGTGATATTAATTTAAAACCGAGACTTAGAATGGCTACTTTATATTATTTTGCAGCATTATATACTGCATTAAAAGGGAAAACCTATTTAGTAGCGGGTACTTCAAACAAGTGTGAATTATATGTAGGATACTTTACTAAGGGCGGTGATTCTGTTCATGACATATCTTTAATTTCAGATTATACTGTTGATGAAGTAATAAAAATAGGTGAATACTTAAAAGTACCAGATAAAGTATTATATAAAAAACCAAATGACGGCTTATCTAATTTAACAGATGAAGATAAGTTAGGAGTAAAATATAGTGATATTGCTACTTATATGGAAGATAAAACCTTACTAGATGATAGCACTAAAGAAAAGATAGAAAAATTACATAATAATAACTTACATAAATTTAATATACCAACATATAAAAAAGGAGAATAAAAGCATGAAAATAGGAGTATTTGTAGGAAGTTTTGATCCAGTACATAAAGGTCATACTAACATAATTAATTATTTGATAAATAAAAAAATAGTTGATAAAATCCTAGTTATTGCAACTGGTAATTATTGGCATAAACAAAATATAACTGATTTAAAAATAAGATTAGAAATGTTAGAGTTTATAAAGAATAATAATATTATAATTGATAAAAAACATAATAATCTAGCATATACATATCAAATATTAAAATCTTTAAAAAAAGAAAATCCGAGCGATGAATTTTATTTAGTAATAGGAGCAGATAATGCAAATACTCTCGTCAATTGGAAACATTTTTATGAGCTAACAAAATATGGAATAATTATAATAAAAAGAGATAACATTAAAATAAACTTAAAAACAGACAAATCAATAGTAATAAATAAAAATTTTGAAAGTATATCATCTACAAAGATAAGAAATGATGTAACCAAATGGAAAGATTTTTTAGATGAAAATATTTACCATTATATAAAAGAACATAAATTATACAGTTTTAAATAAAAGAATATAAACTAAATATAGAAAAATATGATAAAATAAATATACATATACAAAAAAATATTATTAGGATGTGATATTATGCTCCAATCTTTAAAAATGATAAATGATTGTGAAAATTATAAAAATGAGAAATGGTTAAGTTATTTATATAATACCAAAGAAAAAAATTTTAACGTCTTAAATGTTCGAAGTTTAAGCCAGATAAATAAGTATTCTGTATTAAATTATGTTAGAAAAACTTTAGAAATATTGAATGATATAAACAGTAGAGAAAATTTAGATAATGAAGTATTGAATTATATAGAAGAAACTTTAAAATGGAGTGAAGTTGCTAAAACAGGAAGTAAAAAAGATCGTCAAAGATGGAAGGCTAATAAATACGATCTATTTTGTCATAATATTGGTTCTTCAGAAATATATAATGAAACTAATAACAACATTATTATTAGTACCTTGATTAGAACACATGGTCTTATTGGACAGTATATTAAAGGAGAAGTAAACCTTGAAAAAAATATCTTATTATATAATTTGGTCAAAGAAAAGAAAATATCAAAAGAAAAATTAAGAGACATTTTAAGAATATTAAATAAGTGTATAATTGAAGCAGTATCACCTGATTTATATATAAGAATCAAAGATAGCGTAAATATGACTATTGATCTCATATTAGATAATAAAATGGAAGAAAAAATAAATATTCAAGATAAATTAGAGAGATTAAATGGTAATCTAGCAGAGTCTGATCTTAAATATATTCATAATCTTAACTATCATTTTGCATTTAAACTACAAAAATTATTTGCAAAATTTGAATTATGGTATTATGAGGGCGCTTTAAAAGATTTTAGTATTAGTGATCAAGTCAAAATATTATTGTATATCTTTGAAAATCAACCAGAAAATGTAGAATATTTAACTTTTGAATCTTTTATGCATAGTATGTATTTAGATTACAAAGATAGAAGAGAAATAAATATTTATAAGAAAAGAATTATTGAAAATTTCTTAGAAGAAATCAGTCTTGAAGACATTGTAAATCATAATATTAATCCCAATCCACACCTTGATTTTGAGATAAAAAAAGTGAATAAAACATTAGTATTTAATTTTAAATTTTCTCTTCAAGCCAAAAAATTAATAGAGTTTTGTGAAGTTGCATGTACCAGTAATAGCTTATATCAAAAAGCAACCTATATGCTTTACGACTTATTTGGCTTCAGAAAAGATGTTTATGATAGATTTTATAATGAAATAGATTATCTAAATACCATGAATAATTCTTTAAAACAAAAAGCTATTATTCTTGATTATATTGTTGGAAATAGCGTTTTAGATGTTGGACCAGGTGGTGGAGCTTTACTTAATCTAATCGAAGAGAAAATGCCAAGTTTAGATATAAAAGGAATTGATTTATCACAAAATGTTATTGATGAATTAACTAAAAAGAAAATAAAAGAAAATCATAGCTGGAATATTATTAAAGGAGACGCTTTAAATTTATCTAAATACTTTGCTAAAGATAGTATTGATACTATTATTTATTCATCAATCATTCACGAACTATATTCATATATTCCATATAATGGTAAAAAATTTAACAAAGATACAATAAAAACAACTTTGAAAGAAGCATACTCAATTTTAAAAGTAAGAGGTAGAATAATAATTAGAGATGGCATCATGAGTAGGCCTATCGATAGTTATCGCATAATTGAATTTAATGACAAAAACGATATCAATAAATTAGATCGTTATATAAATGACTTTAAAGGAAGAAAAATAACTTATGAAAAAATAAGTGACACTACTGTCAAAATGTTAGTAAACGACGCTATGGAGTTTTTGTACACATA
>JAGHHB010000037.1 GCA_017887885.1 Bacilli bacterium
ACATGGAGGAACAGATTCTGGAGCAGTTGGGAACAATCTATTAGAGAAAGATTATAACTTGTTGATATCCAATTATATGTACAATCGCTTTAAAGAGCTTGGTATTCCTGTTGCTATAACGAGAGATTCAGATGTGACCTTATCTCCCACCGAACGAGTAGACGACATTTTAAATGCTTTTGGAAATAGTAGTGATGTAATTGTTATTTCTAATCACGTCAACTCCGGAGGTCGTGGGTTTAGTTACCATTGTTAGATTTAATTGGGTATTTAGATGACAATATAAGAATGAAATGATTGATTGGTATAATTAATCGAAAATCATAATTTGACTACTAGAATAGCTTTAAAATTAGATTTTAAGCATATTTTACTTGTAAATATTAAAATAATGTCGAAAAACGTGGTATAATTGGTATATAAGATAGCAGTATTTAGTCTTTTTAAGATGGATACTGCTTATTTTTTTGAAGTAAAGGAAGTGCGGTAATGTTATTAGAAGTTAGTAAAGAACAAATAAAAGCATTAAAAGATTATGAACTTAGGGATTTAGTAGTAAAGTTAAGTGAAGCAACTTTAAAAAAGAATAATATTAGTAATAAAGTTGTATTACATGGTGGAAATCAAGATAGTAAAGATGGTGGCGTTGATGTAAGAGTATCTGCTTCTAAGGTAAATATTGTAAATGATTATATAGATAATGCTAATACAGTTATTCAAGTTAAAGTTCCCAACATGACGTCAGGTGAAATAAAAAAAGAAATGTTAACAGATGGAAAGTTAAGAAAAAGCATTGAGGATTTATCTACTTTAAATGGTAAATATATAATAGTAAGTAGTGGATCGGATGTAAGTGATATGGAATATCAAAAAAGAATTACTACAATGAAAGAATGTATAAATAATGAAAATATAGATGTTGATTACTTTGATTCTCAAAGAATTGCTTCATGGGCTAATGAATATTTGGGAATTATAGCATGGATTCACGAAAAATGAGGATTATCAATTTCAGGTTGGAATTCTTTAGATGGCTGGAAGGAAAACTATTTAGATTTTAAAAAAGAATATATTTTAGATGATAATTCATATATCTACAGTGAAACTTATAATGATGATCATAAAATATCTGTTTTAGATGCTATAAAAGAAATAAGAAAAAAGTTAAATAATCCAAAACAAGTAATAAGAATTGCAGGCCTATCAGGAGTAGGAAAGACTAGGTTTGTTTTTTCATTATTTGATGAAAGAATTGATGTTAATGTTTTAAATCCTGATTATTTATTATATTGTGATATCAGCAATAATCCAAATCCAGATCCAATAAAAATGGTGGATTTTTTAATAAAAAATAGAATTAGAGCAATAATTGTTGTTGATAACTGCGAAAAAGAAATGCATTTGGCTTTAGCAAAAAAATGCCAATTACCTGAAAGTTTAATATCTTTAATAACAGTAGAGTATGATGCTAAAGTTGATGATATTGTTGAGAGTAGCAATTATTATTTAACAAGTTCGTCTGATGAAATAATTAGAAAATATTTAAAAGAAAATTTTGATTCTATTCATGATGCTAATATAAATACAATTACAACTTGTTCAGGGGGCAATTTTAGATTAGCCAAATATTTAGCTGCTTCAATTGAAAACAACAGTACTATTGGTATTCTAAATAATTCTGAATTATTTGATAGGTTATTTATGAAAAAAAATAAGGTGGATAATAATTTGCTAGTAACTGCTGAAATATGTTCAATTCTATTTTCTTTTAATATTAATGATGAACTTGAGCACCTTTCAACAATAACAAATATCGGATATAATGAAATTTATAAAAATGTAAGTATTCTAAAAGATATGCAAATAATTCAAGCACGTGGAAATATGAGGGCTGTTTTACCACATGCTTTAGCAAATAAATTGGCTTCTGACTGTCTAAAAAAAATAAAATTATCAAAAATTATAGACGTTGCTAAAAAAAGTAATAGAATGTTTTTATCTTTTTCTAGAAGAATAAAATATTTACATACTTCTAAAGAAGCAAAAGAAGTAGCAGAAATTATAATTAGGTCTGATGATTTTAATAAATTGGAATTTATTTCAAAAGAGAAAGTTGAGATATTAAAAAATTTAACTTATATAATTCCAAATGAGGTACTCAACAAGATAATGTATATAAAAAATAAAGAATTTTTTTCTAGAAAAAACAAAAACTTTAATGAAATAGTTGAGATCTTAATAAACTTAGCATATGACTCAAATAAATTTGAAATTGTTTGTCCTATGCTTATAAAATTTGCGTGTTCAGAGGAAGAAAATGAAAATAATTATTCAATAAGGAGAAGGTTATATAATTTATTTCATATTTATTTATCTGGCACTCATGCAACAATAGAACAAAGAATTAAAATTGTGAATGATTTAATAAAAAGCAAAGATATAAAATATAAAGATTTAGGATTTAAGTTATTAGATGAGCTAATGCAAACACGAAACTTCTTTGGTAATTATATCGACTTTGGAGCCCAAAAGAGAGACTATGGTTATCAGCCTAAAAATCACTTAGAAATAAAGAACTGGTATGAAAATATAGTTCAGTTCTGTACTGAAAAAATGGCGGAAAATATTAATAAAAGTATAATTATGGATATTCTTGCTAATAATTTTAATGGATTAATAGGTGTTGGATTAATAGAAAACTTATATAATATTATTATACAGACTACGGAACAAAATACATGGCCAGAAATGTGGGTTGCAGTTAAATCATTTAAGCATTTTAATAAACATAAAATAGAACATAAAGTAATGTTAATATTAGATAAGATAGAAAAAATAACAGAGCCCAAAAGTTTGCAAGATAAATTTAAAGTGTATGTAATGAGTAAAAAAAGGTTGTACATTTCTGCTGCTGATATAACGGATAATTGGGACTACATTGATAAAGTTACATACGATCTTGGAAGACAATTTGGTGAAAATATTGATGCTTTTAATGATAATTTAGAACTAATTTGTGGCGTTAAAAATTATAGGGATTTTATTTTTGGAAAGGGTTTAGCATTTAATATTGATAATGGAATAGTAATATTAAATATTTTATTTGAAAAGCTTACTATTGATGAATTAAGCAAAAATATAAATTTAATTTCAGGGATTATATTTGGTATATCATCTGATCATGGCAAAGTGTCTGAAGTTATGAATTCTATACTTGATAATGAGAAAATTAGGATAATATATCCAAAATTACAATCTAGTTATTCATTAGTAAATGAAGATATAGATAGGATAATTTCTTCTTTTAAATATAACCTTCCTATTGCCGATTACACTAATATTATATATAAAATTGAAAATATAGATAATAGTAGTTTAGTTGAACTTATTAATCAGATGCCAAATTGCATAGAATCAATTCAATTTAAAATTTTATTATTATACAATTTATTTTATCATAAGAGATTTGATACAAATTTTTTGGATATTGGAGCTGAAGTTGTATCTAAATATCCATTTTCAAAAATTTTTTTAAAGAATAAGCATATTAATTATGAATTATCGAAGATTATAAAAATTATATTTAATGATAAAAAGTATACAAAACATGTTAAGTTAATTTTTGCTAGGATAAAAGAACAGGCAAAAAAAGAATATATTTCTTTTTATGATTATGAAGATTTTTTGGGATTTTTGATTGAAAAATATCCAACCCAATTTTTAGATGTTTTTATTGATAATATATCAGAAAATTATAATTTGAGGTGGTTTTTGGATTATACTTTTCATAAAAAGCCATTATCATATATAAATGATAAACAAATGATTAGTTGGATAGAAACAAATGGAAATATTAATGAAATAATAGAATTGGTAGAACCTTATTATTATGATAAACCTAATAATAAATATATTTGGTCAGATTTGGGTTTATATTTTGTAGAGAAAATTAATAACGAGAATAATATTGAAATGCTAAATAAGTTGATTAATACTATATATCCTAGTAGTTGGGATGAAACATTACCAGACTTACTAAGAAAAAGGGTTTCTTTATTAGATGAGCTAACAACAAATATTAAAACATGTTGTAGAGATGAAGTAGTTATGGAAAAATCCAGATTATTGCAAAGAATTGATATTGAAGAGGAAAGATTTTCTATGAAAAGAAGAAATATGTTTAATAGTTTTGAATAAAATGTTTTAAAAATATGGTATAATTATCTAAATAGCAGGAGGCCTAAATTATGAGTGAAAGAGAATTGGATTCAAGTATTAATGATTATAAAGAAGAATATAAATCCAGTAATTATATAAAACAATTGCAATGGGATATGGCGATTGGGCTTCAAGAGATAGATAATCTAAAACCTTCTAAATATTTTGAAAAATTAGTTAACGAAAATATAGATGGTAATTTAACTATAGATCAAGTAATGAATGAATTACGAGAATATTATATTGAAAATGAAAACAAAAATGAACTAGACCATAATGAAATGGAATGTGACTTTGTATCAACTAGAATTGTTGAACTACTGCAAGAAGATAATTTTGAATTATCAGTCGATTACTTAAAATATGTTCATAAGTATTTATTTCAAGATGTATATAAACTTGCTGGTAATTTTAGAACAGTAGATTTTTCTAAACCAGAAATTATTCTGAATAATGATTCAGTTGCTTATGGTGATTCAAGAACTTTAAAAGAGTCATTAGAATACGATATTTCATTGGAAAAGGAAAAGAATTATAAAGATATGTCTATAGTAGAAGTAATAAATAATGTTACTAAATTTTCTTCTAATATATGGCAAGTTCATCCTTTTAGAGAAGGTAATACAAGAACTACTGCATTATTTATAGAAAAATATTTAATAAGTCTTGGATATAATGTAGATAATACTTTATTTAAAGACAAGTCAGTATATTTTAGGAATGCTTTAGTTAGAAGTAATTATTTCAATAATGAATTGGGCATAAAAGAAGATAGCAGTTATCTTATTAAATTTTATGAAAATTTATTATTAGGAAAAAATAATAATTTACATTCAGAAGATTTGATTGTTTTTGAATTATTGAAAAAGTAATTATATAACAGGTAAGCTTAAATTCTTCCCTGTTTTTTATTTAGATTATATTGTTATTTTAATTAAAACAAAGCATAACTCTAGGGAATTTTCAATTTTTATAGTATAATATATATAGAATTAGCTTTCAATGAAGTGGAGGTAATAGTATGATTTATATACATGAAAGTAACTTTAAAAATAAAATAGAAAGTAATTATAAAGGTATTGGAGAAAAGATTAATGAGTTTTATTTAGAGACTTATATGAAAACAAAAATGATGTTATTGGATATTGATTTTTCTAAAAATGATGATGAAACTTTTAGGAAAGCGACAAATATAATAAATGATTATTATCGAGAATTAGATAGATTTACTAAAGAAAATAATATAACATCTCAATCAAAATTTAGATCGACTTTTTTAGAAGAATTAAGTACATATTTATTTGTGGACAATGAATATATAAAACGTGGAGAACTTGGTATATACAATAAAGGTATTTATGCTGGAATGAAAATAGGCAATGATTTAAAAGTTAATATTATGAAAAAAGACGTTGACTTTTGCATTGGTAAAAAGGTAAAACTCAAGATAGAAAATACAGAATATGAAATAATATTACCTGTAATTGCTGTTGAAGTAAAAACTTATCTAGATGCAACTATGTTTGGTGAAGTACAATTTTCTAGTAAATTACTAAAAAATGCAACTCCCAATGTTAAGACTTATGTATTAATGGAAACTAATCAAGTTGGTATGGATAAAATAATTTCAGCTAGGTATGACCAAGTGTTAAATGAAATGTTTGTATTAAGATTTGATGAAAATTCTATGATAGAGTACAGTGTGTTGAAAGATTATTATGATCAAATATGCGATGATATTATGAACATAGCCGTAGAACGTGGAGTGACAACTCCAGGACGATTAATTAGTGTTGATGAATAAAAAATTTACTTAATTAGAAAAATAAGCAAGTAGATTTTTTGCTATCGCATTGGATAAAAGTGGGGGAACGGCATTACCGATTTGTTGATATTGTGATAAATTTTTTTCCCAGGACATTGTTGTCCTTTTTCCATAAAAGATATAGTTATCCGGAAAAGATTGCAATCTAGCGCCTTCGCGCGCAGTATAATTTCTATTAATGTAAGGATGAATAAAATTACTCTGAAAGCTTGCTGGAATTGTTGGCGATGGTCTATCAGGATAGGGTCTCATATTATTTTGCGAAAATATTTTCCCACTAATTTTACTAGCATCTCCACGTTTTCTCTGTTTATGACATTCTTCTACATCGGCAACAGATTGTCCAAATTTTATGTGTTCAAATCTGTTAATTAATCTTTGCGTATGTCTCATTGCTATGTGATTTTCAACATGGTTACTATTTTTTCTTGCCCATTTTTGATATTCATTTTGTGGCTTACAATCATATTCCATTTGTTCATTACCTTCACCAGATTTTATTTTTGGTAAATCCATAATTGCCTGCTCAATTGTTATTTGCTTATCACCAAACAAGAATGGAGTAGGTGCTATTTTATCTTCATCAAATTTAATATCATTTCTAATTCCAATAAAAATTACTCTTACTCTTGCTTGTGGTACACCATATTCAGCAGCGTTTAGTCTGCAAATTTTAACATTGTATCCGGATTTTTTATATTCATCTAAAATTAAATCTTTAACTAATTTATTTTCTTTAGTTTTCATAGATAAAATACCTGTTACGTTTTCCATTACAAAGAATTTTGGTTTATAATGATTTACAAAACGCACAAATTCCATAAATAAACTGTTTCTGGGATCATTTTTATCTCTATTTCCACTTAAAGAAAAACCTTGACAAGGTGGACCACCAATTATTCCGTCAATTTCTATTGAAGTTGGCAATAGTGATTCAAAATCTGTTATTTGAGTTATATCACCAACAACTACTTTTGTCTTTTTATGATTATTTTTATATGTTTCTGCTGCCCATCCATCTTTTTCAATTGCAAGAGGAATATTAAATCCCGCCATTTCAAACCCAAGACTTAATCCACCACAACCAGCAAATAAATCAATTACGTTCATTTTCATCTTTCATATACTCCTTATTTTTATTTATATAATCAACAATTAATTCGCGTGTTTTAACTGATATGTTTGATCCATTCTTTTTAGTAATTGCTTGAAACTCGTTTTTTACACTAGTTGGAATCATTATATTTAATCTATTATCTTTATTTTTTCCTTTTGGCCTGCCGGGCATACTTTTTTTAAGCATTTCTAATCACCATGTTAAGTATAACATATTTTTTTAATTAAACAAATACATATTAAAAACATTTTTAATGTACATTAAAATTATTTTAACAAAGTACTAAAAAGTATCTATAATAGTCAATAAGGTCAAAGGTATATAGGCTATAATTAGAAAAATACTAATATTTAGGCTTATGAAGACGATTTTGAATCGACATTTTTATCGCTTTTTATCAGACATTTTATCCTTATTGACTTTAGACATTCTTATGATACAATATGGTAGAATACAAAATAACAATATATTTTAGCACTAATTACTCAACTGATTAGTGCTTTTTTGTATTCAAAATTCCCCCTTTGAAATATTTATATTAATTAAGAAATGGTACTAATAATATATATTTCTTTGATTATGTAGTACCAATTTCACTAAAAACTAAATTAAAAAAGTGTGTACGATTGTGTAACACCTCTTATAGAATAAGGGTTCCTAAGTAAACGATTGTATAACAAAATAAGAAGGTGTAAACACTACTAAATTTACTAATACCTTATGAAATAATGGTAAACTCACCACTGGTGAGTTTTTTGTAAACAGGTTTATCCTGCTTATATTCTCTTAAAATTAAATGTAAGAATTTACTTTTTTGTAAGGTAAAGAATGGTACCAAAATTAATGAAAGGAAGATGATAAATGAAACCAAATAAACCAGTACAAAAGAAATTTAGAATAGATTCTAATACTGATGTAGCTTTTAGAGAGGTATTGTTAGCTAAAAACATTTCAATGCGATCTGTTATGTAATCCATGCTAAAAGATTATATTTATAAAAATCTTGATGTTGTTATTGCAGAAGATAAATTAAAATCTCATCAATAAAATTAGACGCTGATTTATTTTTATAATTGCGTTATGATTTATTTGAGAGGTGATAAGGTTGAAAATAAAATGTAAAATTTACCCATAACAAAAACCGTCAATGAAGACGTTAAAACAAAATACACAAATGTTCGTTCTTTGAAATAGTAAATTGTTATCAGTTATTCTGTAGAGTGATGTTATAACCTAATTTAGTTAGATAAGAAATCATATCTTCGGTATTTTTAACAGATTTATGGTGCTTTTTAATCTTTTTATTTAAAAGTTCATCAAATCTATTACTATCAAATGGCACTTTATCATTAAGAATGTGATATGTACAAGTAAGAAGAAGTCTGGCAATGGCAATGATGGCTTTCTTATGACCACGACGTCTTTTTATTGATTCATATCTAGCTTTAATATAAGGACAAGATTTATCTTTAATAGCATTTAAAGCACATTCGACAAGCAAAGGTTTAATATATTGACCAGCTTTTATAATTCTAACAGATTGTTTCTTACCAGCAGATTCCTTACATCTAGGGGTAAGTCCAGCCCAAGAACATAAATGTTTATCATCAATAAAAGCATTCATATTTGTGCCAATTTCTGCTATAATAAATATCGCTGATGTATAATTTATACCTGGTATGGTCAGAAGTAAATTTAATTATCAGTATATTTAATAGAAAGTTTTAAAACTTGTTGTTCAATAGAATCAATACATTCGTTGATATAATCATAATGTTTTAAAACTACAGACATTTTTGATGATTGGGACTCATCAAAATTACCATTGATAGATTTCAAAATATCTTGTGGTGATGATTTCAAATTTTTGCGTAACAAAGGTGTAATATCTTCTAAAGTTAAATTAGGATTGTCTAACATTAGTTTTAAGATAGACTGAGAAGTTTTGCCAAACACATCAGTAACAACACTAGCAATTTGAACATTAGAAACAGTAAGGGAATTTTGAAATCTATTTTTTTCTGATGACCTCATATTAACAAGTTTGTTACGATACCGCATTAAATCACGAAGCTGTCTAATATCATTAGGTGGCATAAAAGAAGGTTCAACAAGACCGTGTTTAAACATATCAGCAATCCATTTAGAATCTTTCTTATCAGTCTTTTTACCTTGAATACTTCTAACATATTTAGGATGAGAAATAACGCAATTACACTCAACCTCTAAAATATTGAATACAGGTATCCAGTACTTACCAGTGGATTCCATGCAAACATCAAATGTATCATTTGAAATTAACCACTCACGGCATTTGATTAAATCATCTGTAAAAGTAGAGAATGATTTAGTTTGATATTCTGAGACATTATTAGAATCAGTTTTAGCAATAGTTACAACAATAATCTTTTTATGGATATCAATACCTGCGCAATTATTAAAAATTGTCTTTAACATAAATATCTCCTTTCTTTAAATATTGTGTTATGCAGGCATTGACTGAAAATCTCTATATTTGAAACTGGAATGTTGTTTACCAAAGATAAGGTTCCGTGCTCGTTAATATAAACTTAAAGTTTAATGGCACACTCATTTGTACTCCA
>JAGHHB010000038.1 GCA_017887885.1 Bacilli bacterium
ATTTATTTTTACCTTTTATAACTTTATAATCAGGCTTAAAATTATTATCAATATCAACACCAAAACCAAATTTACCTGACGTTGATAGATCTCTTATATGACCAAGTGAAGAAACAACTTTGTAATCCTTACCCAAATATTTTTCTATCGTCTTACTTTTATGTGGTGATTCGACAATTACTAATTTCTTTGCCATATATTCCTTCCTTTCTGTAACATTATATACTATTTTTTTTGTAAAATGCAAGCTATTTAAAAACAAAAATTAAATTTAACAAAATTTCAAACTTACAAATTACTAATAGAAAAAGCCATCTTACTTTACAAAAAAATAGTCTCCATTTATTCTTATGGAGACTATTTTTTATATATAAACATAAGATAACTCTTATGACATTATATCTTATGCACAAAAGATTAAATTAGTTCCTCTATTTCAAACTAATTTTTATTTATTAGGATCGACTAAAATTTTAATAGCAGCAGATTTCCCTGACGTTAATTCTTCATAAGAAGCTTGCACTTCCGAAAGACCGACCGTTTTAGATAAAAACTTTAAAACATCAATTTGTTTTTTAGCCATTAAATCAATACAAGTTTGAAATTCCTCTTTTGTATAAGCAATAGCCCCTTTAACTTTTAATTCATGCATAACCGCTACTACCGTAGGAAGCGTTATCGGATTAGTCGAAACCCCAACTAAAATAACCGTACCACCTGGTCTTGTCGAAATTAAAGCACTAGTTACAGCAGCATCATTCCCCGAACAATCGATAACCAAATCATAACCATCAATAGTATCAGCCCGAACCTTATCTATAAATTTCTCATCTTTAGCATCATACCATTTGTCGACATCTAGTAATTCGATAGCCTTCTGTCCACGTGCAGAATTTATTTCAGAAAGGCCAACAAAACTAGCTCCTTCTTTTTTAGCAAACATGGCACAAGCCAGACCAATAACTCCACCACCAATTATCAAGACTTTTTCTCCCACTTTAATATTAGCCAAATGAATAGCATGCAAAGCAACCGCCATTGGTTCAGTCATGGCAGCTTCCTCATCGCTCACTTCATCAGGCACTTTTATGACCATATCTGCTCGGACTGATAATTTGGAAGCTAGGGCTCCCGGATTAGTCAGTGAAAGTCCTGTCGCATAATCCCATGTTTGAAGACAATACTGAAGATTGCCTGTTCGGCACGCCTGACAAATGCCACATGGCGACAAAGGAAGAGCAGTGACTCTATCACCTTCTTTTAGATCACTTCTAGCACCAGGATCAATTATAACCCCACTATATTCGTGTCCCAAAATCAATCCTTTAGGTCTCCCATCTTCCCAGTAGTGGATATCTGAACCACAAATACCTGCTCTTTTAACTGATAGTATTACACTGCCATTTTGGGAAATAGGGTCATCTAAATCTTCGACACCCAAATTTCTCTTATCTTTTAGTACTACACCTTTCATTTTCATCACCTTCTAATTTAAGTATATCACAAAAAATTTGAGAAGTATTTTAAAAAGTATTAAACATCTAATTTTATAAATTTAATACTATACAACTCATTATCATATTCTTTAAGAACTAGTTGTTTTAACTTCATAACTATTATGGTTTAACCTTATTTCTACACTGCCATTTAAATCTGTTCTATATGTATCACACTTACCTAATCTTTTAAGAACACTTTCGTTAGGATGGCCATATTTGTTATTGGCACCAACTGATATTAAGCATATTTTAGGATTTATACTCTCAATAAAATATCCGCTCGATGAAGTATTTGAGCCATGATGTCCCACTTTTAAAATATCGATATCTGCTAGATTATATTTTTCTAAAATATCATACTCTTTTTCTATCCCAGCATCCCCCATAAATAACATCTTAATATTATCTACTTCAGTATAAATAACCGAACTATTTTCATTCTCATCATTATAATCTTTAGTATACAAAAAATATAGCTTGTCCTTTCCAATACTCAAACTTTTTACATTTTGATAATACGATTGATTCTTCTCTTTTAAAATTTCTATTAATTTTAACTCTGAACCAGTATACTCACCAATATTAAAAATCACATTTTCAACTTTAAAATTCTCTACCAAATTAATAGCGCCTCCTATATGGTCGTCGTCACCATGAGTAATAACTAAATAATCAATCTTTGAAATACCAAAACTTTTTAAATAACTAATAATATTTTTTATTTTATATTCACTGTAGTCATCACCTGTATCGATTAAAATATTGCCCCTATTATAGGGAAATTTAATCAGCAGCGAATCTGCTTGTCCAACATCAAACATGACAACACGCATCCTGCCATCAATATATGGAATAACTTTATAAAATAAAAGCATAAAAATTAATATAATAATATACTTATGATTATAAGCAGTAACTAAAATAATAAGATAATAAATAACAAGTGCAATTATATTTGGTTTAGCAAAAATAACTTTCGTTATCTCTATATTAGAAATAATCAGAGCAATATTTTCTAACAAATTAAATAAACCATATAGAATAGGATCCAAAAAGGGTAATACCATTGTAATTACCACAAGAGGAAAAAAAATAATACTTACTACTGGGACTAACAAAATATTAGCTAAAAGACCAATAAAATTAACTTCATAGCTATTATAAATAGTGATAGGAAGCGCAACAAAAAAAGAAATCCCTGTGGTATATACTAATTTTTTTATTCCCCTTTTCTTTTGAATTTTTTGAGAAAAGATAATCAAGAATAACGATATCAGATAAGAATACAAAAAACCAATATCATATATAATAAAAGGATCAATTACAATAGATAAAATAAGAACAAACATCATAATATCAATTTTTTTAATCCCTAATTTAAATAACTTATTAATTACTGATAAAGTATACATGAGAACCGCTCGAAGTAAAGAAGATATCGGTCCTACCAAAAGAAGAAAAAAGAGCAAAAAAAGATTAATTATAATATACTTAATTTTTTTGTTATACGTAATTCGATCAAGATAGAAATAAAAAATATGACTGATAAAATTAATATGCATTCCCGATAAGGAAAACAGATGTGAAACACCAATACCTCTATATACTTCTTTTATTTTTGGCTCGAGATCTCTATTATCTCCAAGTATAAATGTCTTCATATAAGAAGATGATTTCATCATACTAATTTTTTTGAGCAAAATATTTTTGATCGTATATAGATAATTATTATTACCCCTTATTTTCTTAATCATTTGGGCATCAACAATATAATAAATTCTTTTATGATATAAATACTGGCGATAATTAAAAGAATTAGGTATCGTATTACCTTCTGGATAATTTAATTTTCCGATAACTAAAACTTGATCTCCATACATCAAATTTTCTAACTTTTGTCCTTCTTTAAGTTGATAATTAATAAGCAATTTTTCTTGACCTTTTATTTCTAAAGTTAATTTATCATCTATCAAATTAATTTTAGTAACTATCCCGATAAAATACCTATCATTGATATCATACTTTGATTTAAAAGGATAAAACTTGATAAATAAAATATCTCCTAAAATAAATATAACGCATATAACTTTAAATAAATATCTAGATCGTAATATATATCTTAATCTTTTCAAAAGTCTCTTCTCCAATTCCATTAACACTCTTGATATCTTCAATTGAATTAAAAGGACCGCTATTTGTTCGAAAAGCAATTATCTCTTTAGCCTTCGCACTGCCAATGCCAGGTAATTCCATAAGTTCTTCTAAAGTTGCAGTATTAATATTAATTAACTTTCCATCAATACCTGTGTTATCTTCTTCAATACAAGCATCATTTTCTCTAATAGGACAGTCACATACACAGATTTCTCCTTTTAGTTTCTCAAGTACTTCTTCATTAGAATAGACAATAATTGTCATCTCATCCGTAACAATCTTCGCTAAATTGAGTAAGCTCGTATCAGCTCCTTCTAATAATCCTCCAGCTTTAGCAATAACATCTTCTACCCTAGAATTATTATCCATTTCATATACTCCCGGATTTAAAACCATCCCTTTAATATCGACACTTACTTTAAAAGTATGCTCTTCTTCTTTATCATCCTCAAAATCTTCGTTTTCTAATGTTGCTTCGTCATCAAAAATATCGATATTAACTTCCTTCTTCTCAATATGATTAGTATATAAAACATAAATTATTCCAAGCATTAGAAAAGATACTCCTCCCAATATCAATATTATTTTTTTCATATACTACCTCCTACTTTTTCTCCTTCTACTTTATATATACAACTCTATCGATTCATTTTCTCTTTATCAGAAAAATTTTTAAACTTAATTGCCCTTTTAATTAGGTTATAGTATAATATTTTTGGTGATAACATTGTTTAGTATTAAAAATAATGGACAATACGAAGAGACAATTAAATATTCAAAATTTATATCTTTCATATTTCGCATTAATTCCAAAGAAGAAATACTCTCTTACCTCAATAAAATAAAAAAAGAATATCCAAATGCCGACCATTATTGCTATGGATATATTATTGATGATCAAAAAAAATTTTCTGACGACAATGAACCATCTAAAACGGCAGGATACCCCATTCTAAAACAAATAGAAGGACATAATCTAAATTATACCTTAATAATAGTTGTAAGGTATTTTGGAGGAATAAAATTAGGAACCGGTCTTTTAACCCGAACATATTCAAAAATGGCTAGCGAAGTAATCAAAAACAGTTCCATTATTTCTCTAGTTAAAGGCTATAATATTAGTATATCTTTCAACTATTCAGAAATAAAAAATGTATCCTATCTTCTAAATAATAGTCAAATTATTGACAAAACATTTGATGACAATGTCACTTATAAAGCCATCGTAAGTAAAGAAACACTAGAAAAACTCTCTAAATACCAAATGCTAATTAACAAAGAAACTTACATAGAAAAAGAGTAGCCTTCCATTTTATTTGCCTACTCTTCTTCCAAGACCAATTTTATCAAAAACTTCCTTTACCTTCTTTTCTGCTATCTTATTAGTTATCTCTCTTCCTCTATCTAGTATTTTATCTATTTCAGCGCTATCAATAAGTTCATTATATTTCTTTTGAATATCTGAAAGTGTCTCCACTACAATATCCGCTACTTCTTTTTTTAAAGCACCATAATTATACTCTTTAAAATATTCTTCCGTTTGAGATATTGATATATGTTTAAGGCACGAATAAATAGTTAATAAATTAGCAATACCTGGTTTATTTATTGGATCATAATATACTTTAGTATCACTATCAGTAACAGCGGACATAATTTTTTTTCTAATTGTTTTGGCATCATCTAATAGTAAAATCACACCCTTATAGCTATCATCACTCTTACTCATTTTTTTAGTCGGTTCTTGCAAGTCCATAATTTTAGCTCCCATTTCAGGGATCAATGGTTCAGGTATTTTAAAGGTATCGCCATATGTCTTATTAAATCTTTCTGCTATATTCCTAGCAAGCTCAACATGTTGTTTTTGATCGATACCTACAGGTACATAATCGGCATCATACAAAAGAATATCCGCAGCCATAAGAATAGGATAAGTAAATAATCCTACAGTAACATTTTCTTTCTTGCTAGCTTTATCTTTATACTGGGTCATTCTCGAAGCCTCTCCCATATAGGTATTGCACTCTAATACCCAAGATAAATTAGCATGATATAAATTTTCTGATTGTAAATAAATAATGTTTTTATCTGGATCGACACCACAAGCTAAATACAAAGCAACATTTTTTCTTATTCTTTCCCGCAATAATTTAGAATCTTGTCTTACCGTAATAGCATGGAGATCAGGAACAAAAATAAATGATTCGTATGCATTTTGCCTTTCTATAGTCCCCATAATACCGCCAATTAAGCTTCCTAGCGTAAGTTCACCACTTGGCTTTAATCCTGTCAATATTCTTTTCATCATTCACCTTCTTTTCTTTTTTATTATATAATAACTAAAATCTTTTTTCAATATCATTTACTTACTAACTTAATTTTGTTATAATTTTCATGGTGATGAAAAATCGAAAAGTTATTATTTTATTTTTTACTTTTTTTAATATATTCTATTCTAGGCTGGATAATAGAAGTCATTGTAGTTGGTACTAAAGAGAAAAAATTCATCAATAGAGGCTTTATGATGGGTCCCTACTGTCCTATCTATGGCTATTCATCAATCATTATGATTTTTTATTTAGAAAGATACAAAGATAATATTATAACTGTCTTTTTACTAGCCGTCATAGTTTGTTCCTTTACTGAATATATCGTGAGCTATATCATGGAAAAACTATTTGCGGCTCGATGGTGGGACTACTCTAACCGAAAATTTAATATTAATGGTAGAATTTGCTTAACTAATGCCTTTTTCTTTGGTATTTTAGGCGTTATTTTAGTTTACATCATTAATCCTATCATTAGTAAATCCTTATTACTGATAAATAATAAAATTCTTCATATTTTAGCCATTTCCTTATTAATATTATTTACCATCGACTTTATAACCTCGCTTGGAATAACCTATAAATTAAAAAATTCTATTAAGAAATTAAAGAAAGATAATACCGAAGAAATCGCTAGCAAAATTAAAAAGATTGTCGAAAATAAAGTTTTAAATAGAAGAATCCTCAAAGCTTTTCCTTATTTTAAAATAAATTTACTCTCAAAAATCAATATTTTAAAAGAAAATATTAAAGAAAGAAAAAAAGCTAAATAAAAATATCATTATATAATATTTTTATTTAGCTATTTTTAAATATATTTCGGTAAATATCTTCATAATCTTCTACAAAAATAATATTTAACCTATCTTTGACTTCACTTGGAAAACTATGCAATTCCCTAGAACACTCAAGTGGTAAATATACAGTATCGATACCATTAGTAGAAGCCGCAATCAATTTTTCTTTTAAGCCACCTACGGGCAATATTTTTCCTCTTAAAGTTATTTCTCCTGTCATCGATATTTTATTACTTATTATCTTATTCTTTAATAAACTTAAAATAGACGTTACAATCGCTACTCCAGCGGATGGTCCATCTTTTGGAGAAGATGCTTCTTCAATATGAAAATGAAAATCCGCTTCTTTAAATAATTCATAATCAATGCCAAATAAAACACTATTAGTTTTAATATAACTTAAAGCAATATAAATACTTTCTTTTATTACCTCACCTAATGTCCCTGTCAAAGTTATAATCCCTTTTCCTGGATAAGTAGTACAAGTAACTTTTAAAAGTGTTCCACCATAAGGAGTGTAAGCAAGTCCATTTACAATCCCCGTTTTATTGTTTTCATCATTAGTATTAGAAACATACTTTGTCATTCCTAAATACCCTTCAATATCACTTGCCTCAATAGTTATACTATTTTTACGATTACTCGAAATAATTACTTTTCGAATAATTGCATCTATTTGACGATATAATTCTCTAGCACCAGCTTCTTTTGTGTAACAAGTTATAATCTTCTCGATTGCCAAATCCGTAAACTTAATATTCTTAACCTTATAATCCTCTAAAAGTTTAGGAATCAAATGATATTTAGCAATATTAATTTTCTCATAAATAGTATAACTTGATAATTCAATTATTTCCAATCTATCAAGTAAAGGTTCAGGTATAGTACTAATATTATTAGCGGTTAAAACAAAGAGAACTTTAGACAAATCAAATTCTTCTTCTATATAATTATCACAAAATCTACTATTTTGCTCTCTATCTAGAACTTCCAAGAGCGCCGAAGCTGGATCTCCTTTATAATCTTTAGTTAATTTATCTACTTCATCTATTAAAAAAACTGGATTATTGGTTCTAGCTTTTTTCATTTGCCTTATTATCTTACCAGGTGCAGCCCCAATATACGTTCTTCGGTGGCCTAAAATTTCTGCTTCATCATTAATTCCTCCAACAGAGATTTTAACAAACTCTCTCCCAAGTGCTGTCGCAATAGAACTAGCTAGTGATGTTTTCCCAACACCAGGTGGTCCAATTAAGCAGATAATAGGACTACTTGCAGAACTGGTCTTCTTTTTTACGGCAATATATTCTATAATTCTCTTTTTAGCATTATTAAGCCCAAAATGTGAGGCATCTAACACTTCTTCTATTTTTTTAACATCTCTATTATCGGTAGTAGTAACATTCCAGGGAAGAGTCATTAGCCAATCAATATAAGTACGAATAGTTGTTGTTTCTGGTGAAGATGGACTAGTAAAAGAATATCTTTCTATTTCCTCATTTAGTCTTTTGACAATATTTTTAGGAAGAGCTAACAAGTCCATTTTTTCTCTTAACTTTCTTATATCTTCTTCTTTCGAATCCGTCTCCCCCAATTCCTCTCTTATAAGTCTAATTTTTTCTTTTAACATATATTCTTTTTGTTCTTCTTCTAATTTCACTTTTAAATTATCTTCTATTTTATTTTCTAATTTAACAGTCTCTATTTCTTTTGTCAAATCTTCAATAATAGTTTTAATACGATACATAGGATTAGTTATTACTATATATTTTATAGTATTTTGATAATCGAGAGGTAGTTCAGAAATAATAATATCCGCAAGTTTATTTAAGTCTTTAACATCAGTAATTCTTCCAATAACACTATTCGACATATAAGGCGAAATACTTATATATTCATTTAATTTTCGATATAAAATTCTCTTTAAAGCTGAAGCTTCAACTTCATCATAATCATATTCCTTTACAGGAGCAACAAAAGCTGATGTAATATCATTAGTTTCGACATAACTTAATATTTCAACTCGATCGATACCACTTATAACTACTCTTGTTATTCCGTTTGAAAGTTCAATTTTTGTTTTTATTTTTCCTAATATCCCAATTCTTGGTAATTCTTTAAAGGAGGGAGATTCTTCTAATGGATCAGCCAAATTTATTAACAAAATATGGTTATCATAAACCTTTTCCGATATACTTAATATTTTTAAATCAGAAGCATTTGTAAATTCTAATCTTATCTCATTATAAGGAAGAAGAATTACTTCTCTTAAATACAGTATAGGCAAATTTGTTTCAACCATGAAGCACCTCCATATAAAATAAAAGCATATCTCTTATCATTTGCAAACAATATTTAAAGAGATACACCACTTCCTTTTCATTGCATAATATAATAGCATAAATAAAAAATATATCAAGTATTTTTGACATATTTTTTACATTTCTTATCCAGTACTTTCTATCTTGGAAAATCCATTTCGACAATTACATAATTATCATTATTTTTCTCAATCACAACTCTACCAATATTATATTCCAAATCAGAATTAGAACACTTCAAAATATTATCAATATTACATTTTTCAAGATCTTTTATATATTCATAAGCAATATTAGCTACTATTTTATTATTGGAAGTATCAGTAATTTCAATATCATAGTTTTCAGTATAACCACTTGTTAGTCCACTATTGGCATAATTTCGACAATAAAGATTACCATCTATTTCATAGTAATTATCATAATAATTAGGATCATTGATATCAGATAATTTCAAATTTTCAATTAAATTTTCACTCATGAAAGACATCAAATATTCTTTTAATTTATCTAAACTTTCAAACTCTGATTTAAGATACTCTCCTTCTAACTGACCTTCTAAAGTCGTAAACTTAATTTTTTTACTATCACTAGTATTACCACAAAATACTTTGGTAGTATTCTGCTTATTATAATCTAATGCTTTATCAAGTACTTCTCTAACTTTTTCTTCAAGTAATAAATCAGTATTTTTTTCTCTAATATAAGAACTACATACATAACCAGTATAAGCACTATCATGTTTTTGATAATTTATTTTATACCACTTGGAACAATTTTCAGTCCCCGATAATTCTTGTTCAATCACCACTTCTTTATAACAAGACAAGCCATCAACAATCTCTCCAGTAATAGAATTTCGAACATTTAATAAGGCTGTATTGTCATCACATAAGACATAACCAAGATTTTCTTTTTTCTCCGGTGGTAAATCATCCTGAAGTTTAATATCGTCATCAGCAGTGTTAGTATCTTTATCTTTAGAAGTAAATATTAAAAAAAAGATTATTCCAAACACCAGTAAAACAAAGATAGTTATTAATATGATAATAATTTTTTTCTTATCATGATTATTATTTATCACCTTTCTTTTTTTTATAACAGCATCATCCTTCCTTTCTTCAACGTTTCTTTCCGCATTATCCATAATAAACCTCCTATAGTATATATTTATAATATATCATAATATAGTTAAAAATAATAGCTTTTAGAACCCTTTTTTTATTTTTATGTAAAGAAAGCACTTCTTTCAAAGTGCTTCTAACAATTTTGTTTTACATATTCTAAACGTAACTTATCAGCAACTGTCACTATGAATTCAGAATTAGTTGGTTTAGCTTTATCAATGTCAACACTATGTCCAAAAACATCCTCCATCAAATCCCAGTCCCCACGATTCCATGAAACTTCAATAGCATGCCTAATTGCTCTTTCGACACGCGATACTGTAGTATCAAATCTATTAGCCAACTCAGGATATAATTCCTTTGTTATTCCACCTATTATTTCAGGATTATCATAAACCATTGATATAGCTTCTCTTATGTATTGATATCCTTTAATATGAGAAGGCATTCCCAATTCGTGCAAAATTTTACTAATCGATATTTGAAGATTATTATGAAAAATATTGATCGTTCTTTTTTGTGTTTCTTTAAACGTATCTAATATTTTATCTTCCAAATCAGTTAAATCGAATGGTTTCAAAATATAATAATTTACACCATATTCGCTTACTTTTCTAATTGTATCGGGAGCATTGTAAGATGTAGCTACAATAATATTCTTTTCTATTTTTAGACTTTGTAATTCCTTCAGTACTCCCATGCCATCCTTTTTAGGCATAATCAAGTCTAGTATAATTAAATCATATTCTAAATTTTTAGCTTTGATAATATCTAACCCTTCTTCACCATCATAAGCAGTTCCTACAACTTCTATTTTAGGATGATTTTCAAAATAATCCTTTACCATTTCTGTTAAATTAATATTATCATCAATCATCAAAATTTTAATTTTTTCCATTTTTATTCCTTCTTTCTTTCATGTACATTATACTACCTAAAATAAGCGAAATATGTCGAATTATACTTCTAAAAAATAGAGAAATACTAGTACTTCTCTATTTAAATATTATTAATTATTTTCTCGACTTCTCTTATATCAGAAGATATTTTTCCGACTATTACACCATTTATACCATCAATATTTATGATATCATAAATATTACTGCTAGTTACTGATCCGCCATAAATAAGATTAGGCTTTTTATGATATTTAACCTCTAAATAATTTGAAACAAAACTTATTATCTCTTTTATTTTATCAGTACTTGGATGAACTCCAGTACCAATAGCATATATTGGTTCATAAGCAAAAGTAATAAAGTCAATATTTAAAATGTCTTTAAGATATGAATCTAATAGTTGTGGTAATTTTTCACGATAGTCTTCATCAGCATCTTCCCCAAAACACAAAATAGGAAAAATATTTGCATCCAAAGCCTCTATTAACTTTAAATTAATAATCCGTCCACTTTCATTAAAATCAACTATCCTCTCATTATGCCCTACAATTACATATTCTACCCCAAGTGCTTTCAACTGAAGGCTAGAGATTTCACCAGTATGATTCTCATCTATATTGTAATACATATTTTGAGCACCAATTGACCATTCAGAATTATTAGTAAATAGTTCTAAATAAATATTTGAAGGACAAATTATAATATTACAATCAGTATCAAGATTATTAGTTCTTGTAATATAATTATATACCTCATCATATAAAAGACTCATTTTATGATTAAATACGATCATTTTTTTCATGCTTTTTTACTCCTTCCCCACAAGATAGCTATAATTCCCCCTACTATCAAAGGAAGATAATATGTCACTAGGCGCCATACCAGCATGTATGTTATTATAACTGATTCTTGCAACAATTGTTGAAATAAATAGATAAAACAATATTCTGCCGCTCCGCTATTGCCAGGAGTTACTATTAGTAAACTCATCATACGCACATAAGATACTAAAATAAACAAATTAATAATACTAATATGATCTATGCTTATGGATAAAGCCAGCGGCCATATCGACAAATAAAAGAAGAGAAAAGATAAAATATTTATTCCAATTAATTTAATAAATAACTTTCGATCTTTGCGTAATTTATCGACTCCATCATCAAAATTAGCTAAATAACTATCAACCTTTTCTCGTGTCTTTGTAATATTTTTTATAATCTTTATCTTATGAAGAAATAATAGACCTTTCTTCATAATAAAATGATTAAATTTTCTATTGTATGCTAATAGATAAAAGAAACCCAAACCTATAATATTAACAATAAAACTAATACCCACACTAACATTGACAAAAGAATTATTAGGAATAATATTAGTAAAAATATTTAAAATAACCGCTAATATATTAACTATTATCAATGATAATTGATATAAAATAAATTTTTGAATAACAATATTAGAAGCCTTACCATAAGGAAGGCCAATTTGTTTCAGATAAAATATTTCGAATGATTCGCCACCAACAGAACTTGGTGTTATACCTGCAAAGAAAGGATATATTAAACAAATTTCTAACATTTTAGACCTACTAACCTTATTTTTTTCCTTTTTTGCAAGTAAATAAGTTGTTTCAGCAATAAAATATTTAGAAAGAAAAACAAATAAAATTCCTACTATTAAATAAAAGATATTTATCGTAGACAAAGTATTTATTATATTATAATAATCATCTTTTAATGTAAAATATAGTACTAACGCAAAAATTATTATAACTATTATCAAATATACATTAATTTTTTTATTCTTTATCATCTATAGCTTCGATCCCTACTAATTTGCCATCCTCTAAATATTTAAGCGTTGCTCCACCACCAGTCGAAATATGATAAAAAGAAGAAGCATATCCTAAACTATTAGCGGCTGAAGCAGTATCTCCTCCCCCCACTAACGTTTTAATTTTATTTTTATCTAAAACTTTAAATATCTCGCTTGTCCCATGGGCAAATCTTTTATCTTCAAATATTCCCATCGGTCCATTAATTACAACTCGCTTGGCTTTTTTTATTTCTTCTTCAAAACGTTTAATAGTTTTCGGCCCAATATCATAGCCAATATCTTTCTCACTAATATCGTTAATATTTTTTATCTCAATATTTTGATTATCTCTACTTGTTAGAAAGTCACTTGGCAAAACAATTTTATCTGCATATTTCTTTAACACGCTTTGACAAAAAGATTGATACTCTTTAGCATTTGAAGAGTCTACAACATCATATCCTAATGTTTTCAAAAAAGGAAAAGACATCGCTCCACCAATTAGAAGTTTATCACATTTTTCTAACAATCTTTCAATTAAAGTTATTTTATCTGCAATCTTTTTACCACCTAAAATTACAATAAACGGATGCGTTTTACTATTTAAAATAGCATCTATTTTTTTTAGTTCCTTATCAACCAAAAAACCAATGCCACTAGGTAAATATTGTGGTATTCCAACAATTGAGGCATGTCTCCGATGACACGATCCATAAGCATCATTTATAAATATATCTCCTAGTGAAGACCAATACTTGGCAAGCTCTAAATCACAACTTGATTCTTTATTACCATCTAAATCTTCAAATCTAGTATTTTCAATAAGTAAAATATCTTTTTCTTTAAGCTCTTGTGCTCTTTTTGTTAAAACATCACTTCTAGTATCATAAGAAAAAAGAACTTCTCTACCTAAATATTTAGATAATCTTATTGAAACAGGATACAGACTATTAGTAATTTTATCAGCATCTTTTTTTACTCTCCCTAAATGTGATAATAAAATTACTTTTGCCGAAGCATCAATAGCAAACTTGATTGTTCGTAAACTTGACCTTATTCTAGTATCATCTTCTATTGTTCCATCTATCATGGGGACATTTAAATCACACCTTATTATCACAGTTTTTCCTTTTAATTCAAAATCTTTTATTGTCTTTTTCATTTTTTCTCCTCGATTATGATTATACTATATTTTTTTATAGAAGTAAATTGTTAGTCTATATTTTATTCTTATTTAATAAAATTATGATGAGGGATCCCATGAAAAACATAATTGAGTTTTATTATAATATATCTTTTCCAGAACTTCATAAAAAAAATAGTTATTATTTTTTTAAATTAAATAATAATAACTTTGTATTTATCCCTTATTTTGATAATATTAATAGAATTAAAGATATATATAAACTCGCTTCTTATCTATCAGGAATGCTAAAATTAGATAATATTATTTTAAATAGATATAATAGCCCCATTACTATTGTAAATGACGAAAATTACATATTAATTACTAATAATATTAATAAGAAAGCACAATTATCTGATATATCAATTATTTCCCAAATACCTCTTTTTAATTTATCACCCCCTATTACTTCTTTAGAAAGAAAAAATTGGGAAATTTTATGGGAAAATAAAATTGATTATTTTGAACAACAAGTCGGAGAAAATGCAAAACGCTATCCTTTAATAAGAGAGTCATTTGACTATTTTGTAGGACTAGGAGAAAATGCTATAGCATATTTAGTTAATACCAAAAGAGAACTAAAACCAACACAAACGGACAAAATGGTAATATCACACGTTTCGCTCACCAATTCCCTTTATAATCCTCTCAATATCATCATCGATCATAAAGCAAGAGATTTAGCAGAATATATAAAATTATCTTTTTTCAATAAAAATTATAATATTTTTAAAGAATTAGATATATATTTTCACTATAATCATTATTCAGAATATGGCATTAGAGTTTTATATGCACGAATTCTCTATCCTAGTTTTTATTTTGATGCGTACGATAAAATAGTTAGTGGACAAAGTGAAGAAAAGATTTTAAACGAAATTATCAATATCGCCGCTAACTATGAACTTTACTTAAATAATATTTATTTATATTTAAAAAGATTTTATAACCTTCCAGATGTAGGATGGATCAAAAAAAAAGGAACTAATCCTCATTCACAACTTTAATTATTTCAGGTATCTCACTTATTAGAGCCGTCTCAATTCCTTCTTCTAATGTCGAAGAAGCAAGAGGACAATTTGAACATGCTCCAATTAAAGTCACATATACAATACCATTTTCATATCTATTAAATTTGACTGAACCGCCATCGTTTTCTAAATATGGTTTTATTCTATCCAATACTCCAATTATCTTTTTTTCAATATCTTTTTCTTTCAATTTCATCACCTATTGTTATTATATATTTTTTTGTAGAAAAGCACAAGTAAATATTTTTAAAAAAAGAAAAAAGTGGTATAATATTAGCAATAAGGAAGTGCATAATGGAAAAGATAAAAGAAAAAGATGTTGTTAAAGTTACGGTAACTGGAGTGCAAAAATATGGTGCCTTTGTAAATGTAGAAAACTATGAAGGGTTAATTCACATTTCAGAAATATCATACGGGTTTGTAAAAAATGTCAATGATTATCTAAAAGTAGGAGATGATATCTTTGCCGAAGTGGTCGAAGTTGATGATAAAGAAAATCATTTAAAACTTAGTATCAAAGATATTGACTATAAAAAAGATGGTGCACGACTTAAAAGAATGGCTGAAACTAAAAATGGCTTTCAACCCCTTAAAGATAGTTTAGATGTGTGGATCAATGAAAAAATAAAAGAGCTTACTGACAAAATGTAAAAAAGTAAAAAAAAAATAGCAAATCCCTTGACAAAAGATAGTAATAAATGATATATTATTGATTGTCATGAGATTAATGGGCGATTAGCTCAGTTGGTTAGAGCACCTGCCTTACAAGCAGGGGGTCATAGGTTCGAGTCCTATATCGCCCACCACTGTGCCGAAATAGCTCAATTGGTAGAGCAACTGACTTGTAATCAGTAGGTTACGGGTTCAATTCCTGTTTTCGGCACCATTTTTTTTGGAGGGATAGCGAAGTGGTCAAACGCGGCAGACTGTAAATCTGTTCCTTCGGGTTCCATGGTTCAAATCCATGTCCCTCCACCACTTTATTGCCTCGTAGCCAAGCGGTAAGGCACCACACTTTGACTGTGGCATTCGTAAGTTCGAATCTTGCCGAGGCAACCAATACTCTGCTCCGTTAGCTCAGTCGGTAGAGCATTTGACTTTTAATCAAAGGGTCATGCGTTCAAGTCGCATACGGGGCACCAAATGATTATCACTCAAACTTTCAATAAAGTTTGAGTTTTTATATGTCAATAAAAGAAAAATGATCCAACATTGTTAAGAACCCAATAAAATAATTAAAATACCATTTATTTATTAAATCACTTATTTAGAAAATATACTAAAAATAAAAGAAGCAAGTTATTTTGCTTCATATACCATAGATAGATCATCTACACAGAATTTTTTAATATTTTTAATTAATTTTTTTTAAGATAAAATATCGACAATCGACTGCACAATCGTCTTCTAAATATTTATCTAAATTTTTATAATCATTTATAGATTTAACTTTTTTACTATTTGAATCGTAAAAACCCTTAAGACGTAATTTATCATAAGCAATATCCCCTACAATATAATCATAATCATCATAATAATCAGTATAATGATCAATAAATTTTTTTAGATCAAATCCACTTTTATAGTCCTTAATTAATTCGTATTTATTATTTTCTACTTCAATGATTTTCATAAGTTTCTCCTAGTCATAATTTTTAGCAAAAGCTGATTTTATCTGTTCATATTTACTTAAACTTGATGATGAATTCCAAGTAATAAAACCACCTGTTAAGCCTGCATCGTATAAAGCTTCAACTTGTGCTGATATTTTGTTGGCATCATAGATAACAGTTGGATTCCAATATGGTGTATCATATGCAGTAATCCAAGTTCGAGCAATCGCTGGAGTCGGTATCTCTGTTTGCCTTTTAGCAGCTGCGACAGCCCAATTATGTACCGTCTGATATGGATCAGACCACGTATCAGTAGTTCTTCCAAAATGATCAGTATATGGCATAGAACTTATTACATCTACAATATTAGAAATTGCTGGCCAATACTGTCCATAAGCAGTCACATATTCTGAAGAACATTCCCCAAACACATCGACAGATAAATATGCTCCAACTTTATGAATTTGATCAGCTGCATAAAATAGAAAATTTTGAACAGCCTCTGCCTTTTCTTCATTATAAATATTTTTAAAATCTGTATTTCCATTTATCGACATATTATAAGCATCTTCAGGAAATCTGACGTAATCAAATTGTATTTCGTTAAATCCCATTGTTAAAACAGCCTCTTTTGCCAGTTCAACATTATACTCCCATGCTCCTCTACTATATGCAGATGGCCATAGTCGGTTAGATGCTGTTGAAGCTATACATTCCTCAGGATGGTCTTTACCATAATGAACATCATTAAATACGACAATTCTTCCTATAACATAAATTCCTGCATCCTTTATTTTTTGGATAGCATTCTTATAATCATCATTATCATTAATAGCGGTATTATATGCTGTTGTTGACCTTTCTTTAGCGACTTCTGACGAATAAGCTAATGCACCATCTTTAATATCTACGACAATAGCATTGACCCCATTTTCTTTAGCTATCTTCAAATAACTATCAATTGAAGATATCGTTCCAGCATTTAAGTACATTGCTTTAGCTGATTTTAGAAGAGGATTATCATTAAATTCAACTCTTTCATATGGATAATAATCTAAAGTAGCAGCCTTACCACCATACAACTCTCTTCCACTATACTTGCGATCTTTATGAGTATCATAAGTATTATTCTCATTATAATTAGCATTTGCTAGTTCTAAAGTATTAACCAAATATTTAGAATAAACCCAACCTTCAATATTGTCTTTTTTTATCTTATACATGTTTACATTACCATTTTCTAAAAGCTTATCATATCCTAATACTTCTAATTCGTTGCCTTTTTTAATAAATGAAGCTATTCGAGAATCTTTTTCGTTTTCATAAACAGTAACCGAAGTTCGAACAAAACGATTTTTCTCTAAAACAACATCTTCTTTATTATTTACCAAATTATCTTCTTTAATATAGTATTTATTCTTATCATACTCTATATTTATATATTTAATATCATTTTGTGTTATAGAATCACCATATTTAGTAACTTCTATTCCTCTCGCTACATTTTTAGATTCCTGTAAACTATTATTTTCTTTATCATATGTATATAGAGTTACAGTACTAATATCAGAAGCTAAATACCCTGTCATTTTTAGTGTGATTACATTAGTCTTTTTAACTATCAAAATAATTCCTACTATTATAATAATTAAAATTAATATTGCTAGTACTATTCGTCCAACTTTCAATTTCCTTTTACCTCTTTTTTTATTCACAAATATCACCTATCTATAGTATAACATATTTAGACATTTTTTACTATTTTTTTATTATATTTTTATTTTAAACTAAAAAATTCAGCCTATGCTGAATAAATAACAAAAATAATAATCAACTAAATAAAAACAAAAACATATAAATAGCCGTTTTTCCTACTTTAAAACAAATTTCATTAGTATACCCTATAGATTTTTCATAGAGACAAGATATTTTATCAATAGTACTGACAACATAACTTTCAGCATATTTAGGTTTACATCTTATGTTCAGAGGATACATATGACTTTCAATAATATTAGCTTCTATTTTATTAATTTTAAAATACTTTTTAGCATTTCGAAGTGCTATTTTAGGATGGTTTTTCATAAGACTAGTCGAAGATTTTCCTTGATATTTATCGAAGAAAAAATCATGTAATAAACCACCACGCGCGGCAGATACATAATCTAATTTTAACATCTTACATATTTTATATGAATACAACGAAACTCTTTTTGAATGTTCTAATCTATCAGTTTTATGATGGATAAAATTTTCTAGTTTTCTAAATTCTTTATTTGCTAAAATATCTTCAACTAAATCATTATATTCAAAATCATTTAATTCAAGCTTCATTTCACACCTCAATTTATTATATTAAGAAAAAGCATTAATAATTATTCAGAATCCCTATAAATATTATTTATCTAACATATTTAATAAATTTATCTTAAATACATCACGTTCAGAATGCGACTTTGAAATCATTACACCTTTATATGTAGATAATTCCTTTTGATGTCCTTCCGTTAATATTTCTTCTGGCGTCAAAGTATCTAATAAAACTAACTTTTGATTTAAATATACCGTATAATGTAAAACTATATCACCATGTACTTTTGAAAACATTCTATCAGTAGGTAATTTAAGTTCATATTTGATAATACCATCTTGAGTATTTTTAAGAGTTACAATACCTTGAAAATTGCCATCACGAAAAGATGGATAGAAATCAAATACAAGTTTCTTATATGCTAGCATATTATACTTTTTTACCGATCTTTCTCTCTTGCGGAACTCATTTTCATTAACATAATCTATAACATAACTATTTTTCATCCCAAATCCCCCTATTAACCAAAACGTATTAAAATTATAGCATAGCCTTTAATTTTTGTCAAGGAAAGCAATAATTCTGATAGCGTTTCCAAAGTGTGGAGGTTATGGAAACAAACCCTTGTAAAATAAAAAACGATTAAAACCTAAAAAATGCTTTATAATTGAATTGCTAAATAAACAATAGAAAGCGAGGCTTTAACCGTATGAAAATTATACCACTTATTAATGAAATTACTAATAGTTTTAATGAAATTTTTAAAAATAATTTAAATCCACTAAATTTAGAAAGTAAAATTAGAGATGTTGGAGATTTATTTACACTTAAATTATATGAATCATTTCTCAATTATTTTGATGACCAATTTAAAACAAATAAAGAAAGAAAAAATAAATATAATATCAAAGAAACTAGAAAAAGAATTTTAATAACCTCTGTTGGGGTTATAACTATAAACTCAACTTCTTATATTGATAAAGAAACTAAAGAGTATTATGTTCCATTAAGAGATATTCTTCATTTAAAACCTTACCAAAGATTAACTAATGAAGCTGAATATCAATTAATCAAATATGCTATGGATGAAAATATGAGCCAGGCAGCACGTCATGCTTTAAGAAACACTCAAATATCAAGAAGTACTGTATCTAAAAAGATTAAAGTATTAGATGGTTCAATTGAAGAAGATACCACTAAATCTACTAATCAACCTGATATTTTATATATTGAAATGGATGAAATACATGCTAATCTTCAAAAAGATGGAAATAAAATATGCCCTTGCGCAATTGTTCATGAAGGATATGAAGAAAATTTTGTAAAGAGAAAGAAACTTAAAAACATTCGTTACTTTGCTTCTTCTAAACTAACCTATGAAGAATTATGGGAAGTAATATTTGATTATGTAAATAAAAAATATGATGTTGATAAATTTAAAGTTATATTTGTATCTGGTGATGGTGCTCCAGGTATTAAAAATTATACTAATTGTTTTCCTAGTGCCAAATTTGTTCTCGATCCTTTTCACTACATGAGAAAACATTTGAAATACATCTTTAAAAATGATATAGACCTGAGGAATATTGCTGATGATTATATTAGAAATAATTTGATAGATGATTTCAAATTGCTTGTTAAGTCTCAAATAGAAAAATATCCTGAACAAGAAAAATATATGAAAGAACATATGAATTATATTATTAATAATCTAGAAGGAATTAAAAATCAAAAAGATGAAGATTATAAGGTACATTGTTCTATGGAAGGTCACGTTAATCAAGCATTTGCTAGATACATTACTTCTTCACCTTATGGATTTTCAGAACAAGGTTTAGAAAATAAATTAAAATTACTTGTTTATCATGCAAATAAACATGAACTAACTATTGAAGATTATTACAATTTGAAATATGGAAATAATAATTATGAAGAAATAAATATTAATGTAAAAAAACTATGTAATATTAAATATGATCAAAAATTAACATCAAATCATTCTTTAGGATTTAAAATAAATACTAATTTACCTATTCTTGATACTGCATCAGAAAATAATAGATTAAAAGAACTAATATCGATCAGACA
>JAGHHB010000039.1 GCA_017887885.1 Bacilli bacterium
AAATGGAAATAATGATAAATGGACAATGGGAGCAATTAACAAATATTCGATTTTAGATACTTGGAAATTTCAACTAGAAAGAGATTCAAATAATTGTGTTAGTATTGTTTCACCTATATCTTTCATATTACTAGAAGACCTTATAAGCATGGCTAATAATTCATCAGGTGATGCTAACGATTTTTATCAAAATCAAATATTAAAGGCAAACGAAGCAACCAAAAAGTTTTATATAGATTATTGCAAGGGAATGAAATTAAATATTACAGATGAACTTGACAAAATAAAATCACTTGATTATCTAAAAAGAACATATTATCATCAAATTCCAGATACTCAATTAAAAAACACATTAATTAAGCCAAAGATTAAATATTTGTTTTATGAAGATGAAGATATTGTATATAATGCACTGTTAGATTTTGTGATTAATGGTGATAATTGGGGAAAGACTATAGATTTGATGGAAATCAAGAAATATCTTGATGACAAAGATATTAAATTAAGTAACTTAGCTTTTGATGATAGAATTGCACCAAGAATAGATATATTAAATAATGAATTTGATACGTTTTTTATTCCAATTAATGATGAAATAATAGAAAGAGATGAATATCTAAAATGTAAAGAATTAATAGAAAAAGGAAAATCTGTTATTATTAATGGAAAGGCTGGATTTGGAAAAAGTGGAGTAGTACAGCTTATTGTTGAAGATTGCAAAAAAAATAATATACCTTATATGGCAATTAAATTAGATAAAAGACTTCCAGAAAAGAATACTAGAGAATGGGGGAAATGTTTGGGATTACCATCATCCATAAGTTATTGTATAGATAGTATTTCTAAAGAGAGAAAAGCAGTTATAATATTAGACCAATTAGACGCATTAAGATGGACACAGGCCAATTCTATAGAGTCTTTACTTGTTTGTAAAGAATTAATTGAAGAAGTTGAAAACATAAATAGTAAAAGAAAAAATAAAATATCAATTATTCTGGTATGTAGAACTTATGATTTTAAAAATGATAATAATATAAAATCTTTATTCAAGAACAAGGAAAAAGAATGGCGAGAAATACAAGTTGATAAGTTTTCAAAAGATGTTGTAAAAGGAGTGGTTGGTAAGCAGTATGAAAATAACAGTAAAAAATTAAACGAATTATTAGAAATACCAAGTAACTTATTTATATGGACACAATTAGATAAAAGTAAGAATTATGATAACTGCTATACAACCAATAAGTTGATAGAAGAATGGTGGGAACAATTATTAAGCAAAAGTAGTGATGTTAAAATCGATAATATTTTAATAAAACAATGCAAAGATGAAATTGTTAAGAAAATGTATAATTTGTCAAGGATAAGTGTAATGAAGAAAATTTTGAATGTAGATGAAAATGCTTTAAAATATCTTTCATCCAATGGTTTTTTATTTGTTGAAGAACAAAATGTTTCTTTCACACATCAAAGAATATTAGATTATTTTCTAGAGACAGAAATGATTAACATGTATCATGCAAATAAAAAAATTGAAGAAATTGTTGGAGATATTGAACAACAGACACCATCTAGAAGATACCAGATTCAAATGTTTCTTGAAGATTTACTTGATTTTAATACAAAAGATTTTATTAATGTAGGAAAGAATCTTTTAAATTCAGACAATATTAGATTTTATATTAAATATGTTTTTTTTGAAGTACTTGGACAAGTTGATACTATAGATAGTGAAATAGAAGAATTTATATTAGAATTTTATAATGATGAAAAATATGGAAAATATATAATAAACAATGTTATTCAATCTAATTTTCGTTATGTAAAAATACTATTAAAAAATGGAATTCTAGATGAGTGGATAGATGATGTAACAACAACAGATAGGTGTATTTCTTTATTAAGAAGTGTAGAAGATAAATACGATATAGAAGTTGCTAATTTCTTAGAGAAACACTTATTTAGAACAGAAGAATGTGATAAAAAAATATATAGATGTTTTAGTTTTGATATAAATACAGAAATAGATGAGATATTTGAACTAAGAATGAAAATATATGAAAAATATCCTGAACTAAGTGAGGAATATATTGACTTCAAATCGTTATTTAAGTCTAATGAAATGAGAGCGATAAGATTAATAAAATTTTGGTTAGACTATAAAATAAGTAACAAAAATAAAAGATTATATAGATATGAAGAAGAATTTGTTGATGAAGAATCTGATATTATAATAGAAAAAGATGAAGAAATTATAAAGATGTTATTACCTTGTATACCTAAAGAAATAGATACATATTGGGGGAAATGGACTGGTAGGTATAAGTACAGTTTGGGAATAGAAAGAGCAACTGTAAATATTATAAAAAAGGCCAATAATAATTTGATTAAAAATTCTCCAGAAAAGTTTTGGAGTATATATGAAGAATATATGGGAAAAGGATATCCTATATTTAATGAATTTATATTAGAGGGATTTGAAAAGTTACCAATAAGTTATAGTGACAAAATTATTGAATATTTATGTGAAGATTTTGAAAGTAATATTTTTGATATTAGTAGCGGTAATGGAGATAAGTTACTAGTAACAAAGAAAATATTGTATAAACATTCAGCTGCTTGTAGTGAAAGTAATTTTAAAAAAATAGAAAATAAAATATACTATTTTTTTGAAAGAGATGCCAAAGAATTGTATGAGGATATAAGAAAGTATAAAATGAATTATACTTGTAAAAGAATGCCATGGGATTGGTGGGGAAATTTACAAGTAGAATTAATTCCATTTTTATCAGAAGAGAGATTAAGTGAAAAAACAACAGAACTATTTAGTGTGCTACAAAGAAGATTTAAAAAGGGAAGTAATCGTTATAAATATTCTGATGGACATAGTGGATCAGTTTGGTCACCAATAGCAGGAAAAAAATTAAGTAATAAGGCATGGATAAAGTTACTATCAAATGCAGATTTGAAAACAAAAGAAAGACATAATTGGAAAGAAGTTGATGGAGGGTTTATAGAAAGTAGCTTAAGAGAATTTTCTAGTAGCTTTAGCAATGCTACTTCTAACGAGCCTATTCGAATGATAGAGTTAGTACTAAATAATGGTGATAAGATATTAGAGGAATACATTGAATCGCTATATAGTGGACTTCAGCTTAGTGAAAAATTAGATGAAATTTCAAATGACTTGATTGAAAGAATATTTGAAAAATATCCTTGTGACAATATATCACAAAGAGCGCAAAGTATATGTTGGATTCTTGAAAAAAAAGAAGATACAAACTGGTCAGATAAAACAATAGAATTATTAAAATATATTGCAACAAATCATATAGATCCAATTTTAGGTAAACCAAATGTTACGAATGACAAAGATGCGGAAATAAAAAGTATAGAAATGCTTCAGAGTAATTCACTCAATTGTACGAGAGGAGCAGCTGCAAGAACGATTGCACATCTATTGTATAAGAGAAAAGAGCTATTTGAACAGTTTAAAGAAACAATTAAAAAGTTGTCACAAGATGAAAATCCTGTTGTTAGATTTGCAAGCTTACATTGTTTATATACATCATACTATATTAATAAAGAATGGACATTGCCAATGGTTCTTGAATTATTTGAACAAGATGATAGATTTTTAAGTTTTTGGGAAGCAAGAAGATTACTATTTGCAATGTATAAAGAAGAAAAAAATAAAGTATTAAAAATAATCAAAAAAATATATTATTCAGATAATGAGGAATTAAAAAAGATAGGTGCTCTTTGTGTTGCAGAGATGTATATTATAAATAATGAATTTTCCGACATAATAGAAGATGTTAAAAGCATGGATAAAATTCAACAAGGTGAGGTACTAATAATGATAGAAAACTATTTCAATACTCTTGAGTACAATCAAAAATGTAAAGATATAGTGTTAAAATTAAATAGTAATAATTTTGATTTAGAAAACTTCATTAGTAGAATTTTTTATGATAATAACATTGATTTAGAAAGAGATAAAGATTTTTTAATAGAAATTACAAAAAGTAATTCTGGAAGAAGATCAATACATGCTTTAATAAATTATATAGAAGAGAATAATTTATCTATATTAGATTTTTCACAAATAATTTTAGGAATATTAAAATCATTTGTGAAGGATGAATATAACACAGAAAATTTATATTTCTATGGCGATGAATTATCTAAACTTGTTGTAGAATTATATGATGAAACAGAAGGAAAAAATGATAGAGAGATGAAAGCATTAGCCAATGAATGTTTAGATATCTGGGATAAAATGTTTGAAAGACAGATAGGTACAATAAAATTATTAAGTAAAGAAATACTTGATAGATAAAGGAAAAGCAACGCTTTTCCTTTATCTATTTTTATCTAACCATTTATCAAATTGTCCATAAGTTTTAGTTCCTTTTTCGATATCATCTAGAAATTCACTAGTTTCTTTTTTCCATTTTTTATATTGCTCTTGAACAGAATCAATATCAGAATTTCTTCTAGCGTTCATAGCTTTTTTTGCATATATGCCTCTATATTTTTGATATACAGGATTGTCATCTTCTTTTTTCTTTTGAGCACGTCTGCTCCCAACTTGTTTACAAGTTTTATTATCTTCAAATATATTATCGCAATATACAGTATTATTTTTGTTAGATAAGAAATATTTACCACAATTTTTACATTTTTTAATATATGTATTAGCAATAAATGTTA